>CAZEMU010000101.1:11892-13129 GCA_964513315.1 uncultured Acidimicrobiaceae bacterium
CGGCTCAAAGGTTGGTACGTGGCTCGACTCGGCGGAGATGAGTTCATCGCGATCAACCGCCGCGGCCTGCATCCGAGCGAGGAAGGTGCCATCACCACGATCGATGTTGGACGCGTCGGCACGACCCGTGGGCGTCGCATCATCAGCCTGAGCATCGGTGCAAGTTCGATCGATCGCAACGGCTCGCCCGACCAGCTGCTGACCGAGGCCAGCGCTGCGCTGCGCCGGGCAAAGTCGCTCGGCAAACGGCGAATGATCATCGCCGATGACGAGCTTCGATCCGATGAGCACGACCGCCAGCACTTGGCTGCCCAGGCACACCTCGCATTGCAGCACGGCGACATCATCGCCTGGGGCCAGCCGATCTTCGAGTTGTCTGACGCAGAGCCGGCCGGCATCGAGCTGCTCGCCCGATGGCCTCAACCCGACGGGCACATCGAGATGCCTGACGGCTTCGTGCCCGTGATCGAAGCCCAAGGCCTCGGTTCATTGCTCGGCGAGCGGATGCTGCGCGAGGCCATCAAGCTCCTCGTCGAGCTCGATGCGATCGGCAAGCCCGATGTGTTTGTGTCGTTCAACCTGTCGGCACTCGTTTTGCTTGAGACCGACTTGCCGGAACGCATCGCAACCATGCTTGACCGCGACGGGATTCGTCCCGAGCGCCTGATCGTCGAGATGACCGAGTCGCAGCGTTTGCCCGAAACGCATCAGGCCCACCAGGCCATCGATCGGCTGCGGGCGATTGGCATTGGGCTTGCCACCGATGATCTCGGAGCGGGCTGGTCGTCGATCAATCAGATGATCCAGCGGCCATTCACGCATGTGAAAATCGATCGAACCCTGACGACCTCGAGCCAACATGGTGCAGACGAGCTGTTGCATGCGCTGTGCACCCTTGCTGATGGCGCCGATCAGATCGCCATTGCCGAAGGCATCGAGACCGGCGAAGATCTCCATCGGGCCCGCCGAGCGGGTTTCCGGCTCGGTCAGGGCCACTTGATGGCCCGGCCTGCTCCGCTTTGCGAACTCCTCGAGCTCGTCCATGCTGGACCGGCACCGGTTGTCGAGAGAGTCCTCGACATCAGCCACCACGTCGCCGCGCTGGACGAACGCAAGCAAGGGCGGCCACCGGATCCCGGCGACCGCCCCTTGCGCTCATTCTCCTAGTGCCGGTGGGGACCGCAGAGTCCTCACCGATCGCAGCGTTTTCGAGCGCAACAAGCCGGTGGGGACCGCA
>CAZEMU010000101.1:13229-15146 GCA_964513315.1 uncultured Acidimicrobiaceae bacterium
CAGAGTCCTCACCGATCGCAGCGTTTTCGAGCGCAACAAGCCGGTGGGGACCGCAGAGTCCTCACCGATCGCAGCGTTTTCGAGCGCAGCGAGAAAAGGCGTACTACCCGACTACCCCTTTGCCTCGAGGAAGGAGTCGCTGAAGTTCGTTTCGAAGTCGCCAGTGTCTTCGATCTCTTCGAGCTTGCTCGTGTCGACCGGGTAGACGATGGGATCGTCGAGGACTTCTTGGTCGATGAACTCGACCGCAGCCTCGTTGGGGCTGGCGTAGTAGTTCCAGTTCGTCAGCTGTGCTCCGCGCTCGGCGCTGAGCAGGAAGTTGATGAACGTGTGCGCCGTGCACGGGTGCGGGGCGTCCTTGGGAACGGCCATGTTGTCGATCCAGCGGGTGCCGCCTTCGTCAGGGACGAAGTACGTGTACTGGTCGGGGTTCTCGGCATCGAAGAACTGGAACAAGAAGTTGCCGCTGTAGCCGTGGGCAACCGCAGAGTCACCCGTGACGAGAAGCTCGTCGTACTGGTCCGAGTCGAACGCGGCGACGCGATCGTTGGCGTCGGCGATGAGCTGGCGGGCTTCTTCGAGTTCGGCTTCGCTGACCGAGTTGAGCGAGTACCCCAGGTACTTGAGTGCAGCGCCCATCGTCTCGCGTGGGTCGTTGAGCAGCGTCGCGTACGAGCCTTCGAGACCGTATTCGGCGGCGAGGTCCCCGTCGAAGATCAGGCCCCAGGTCTTCGGAACGTCTTCGCCCGTGACGGCCAGGTCGATGCCAAGGCCGGTCGTGCCCCACTGGTAGGGCGCCGTGTAGGTGCCGTCAGGGTCGTAGGGCAGGCCACTGGCGAATTCGCTCGACAGGTTCGCCAGGTTCGGGATCGCGTCGCGGTTTAGCGGTTGGATATCACCGGCCTCGATCATGATCGACACCATGTAGTCCGACGGCACGATGAAGTCGTAGCCGGAGTTGCCGGCGTTGATGATCGGCTGCATGGCTTCGTTCGAGTCGTAGTTGTCCTCGGTCACCGAGACACCGAACTCTTCTTCGAACGCAGTCTTCAGCTCTGGATCCATGTATTCAGTCCAGTTGAAGATGGCGAGATCGCCGTCGGTCTGGCCGGCTTCGCAGTCGCCGATTCCACCACTCGCACTGTCGCCGTCGTCGCCGCCGCAGGCAGCGGCGAGCAAGGCCAGTGCGAGCAGCGCAGCAAGCGCGCGCAGCATTCGTCGCGTGGTCATGTTCCCCTCCAAGGGATCGTGGGTTGTGAGAAGTTTCGCGGATGCCAGCCCCGCAATGTTGAGATCATGCCGGTTCGCCTCCTCGTGCCCGCTGGACCACCAGCGAGGCGACGACGAGCACGATCGAGATCGCCAACATGATGACCGAGACGGCATTGATCAACGGGCTGACGCCGCGTCGGATCAAGCCGAATACGTACACCGGCAACGTCGTCGAGCCGGGGCCCGACACGAACTGGGTGATGACGACGTCATCG
This sequence comes from uncultured Acidimicrobiaceae bacterium, assembly GCA_964513315.1. GTDB lineage: Bacteria > Actinomycetota > Acidimicrobiia > Acidimicrobiales > UBA10347 > UBA10347. The sequence continues at coordinate 14,717 of CAZEMU010000101.1, forward strand.
AGCGAGAGCGTGAGTGCGAGCAGCGCGCCGCCGACGACGCCTGGCGTGATGAGCGGCAGGGTCACGAAACGGAACGCCTGCCACCGCGACGCATAGAGGTCTTGGGCTGCCTCTTCAAGATCGGCCGACATGCCAGCCAGCCGGGCTCGTACCACGATCGATACGAAGCTGATGCTGAACGCGATGTGGCTGAGCGTCACCGTACTGAAGCCCTTGGTCATCTGGATCCCGAAGACGGCATCGAGCACGTTCAGGAACTGGGTGAAGAACAGCAGCATCATCACGGCCATCGTTACGTCGGGCACGATGATCGGCAGATAGAGCAGCGCGTCGAAGATGCGACTGCCCCGGAACCTATAGCGCTCGAGTGACAGTGCCGCCATCGTGCCGAGCACGACCGAGATGAGGGTCGACAAGATCGCGACTCGAA
>CAZEMU010000102.1:0-15065 GCA_964513315.1 uncultured Acidimicrobiaceae bacterium
TGTTCTGACAAGCCATGCGCACCAAGAACCGACAGATCTACAACGAGCCGATGCGAACTGACCGATGCGTCGGTGAAGCCTTGCCGCGCCCGGTCGCACGTGTGCTCCGAGTTGGAATTGCCGCGGGTGCTCACAACCGGGAGCCAGACGCGACCTCAGGCCCGCCAGCGAGCCTCGAACTCGGCAACCGTCATCGCCGCCAAGTCGCGCTCGGCATCCTCGAACACATGCGCATCATCGGCAGGCTCGATGTGGCGCAAGAAAGTCTCACCCGTCGAGCGATCGAGCACATGGAAGATCTGCATACCCGCTTCCATCTCGGCGGCCGTGAACCGGCGCAGCCATCGACCGACGATCCCCAAGGGCGGCGATCGATCCTCGGCCGGTTCAACCACAAGCTCGAATCGCTCCCGCGCCGGTCGATCGTCAGATGCGGTCACGGACTCAGAGTAGGCCCGTACGCTTGACGCCATGGTGTCGTCACTCACCCCCCATTCGACCTTCGCCAAGCCCGACGGGCCCGTCGTGGTCGTCGTCGCCGACGGTGTCGGCCACGCTCCGCACGGCCCTTCGAACGCGGTGACCGAAGCAGCCACGCCCACGATCGATCGACTGCTCGCTGGCCCACTCGCGACCACGATCGCCGCCCACGGCACGGCCGTCGGCCTGCCCTCCGACGACGACATGGGCAACAGCGAGGTCGGCCACAACGCCATCGGCGCCGGCCGCATCTTCGCCCAAGGCGCCAAGCTCGTGAACGGCGCGATCGCCACCGGCTCCCTGTGGGACTCGGCCACCTGGAAGCAGCTCATCCACCACGGACGGACCGGCACGCTTCACCTGCTCGGCCTGCACAGCGACGGCAACGTGCACAGCCACACCGACCACCTCTACGCCATGCTCCACCAAGCTGCGATCGAAGGCGTCGAGCGCTGCCGGCTGCACATCTTGCTCGACGGCCGCGACGTCGCCGCCCGCTCAGCCCAGCTCTACATCGAGGCAACCGAAAAAGTCCTGGCGGCGATCAACGCCGACCACGGCATCGACTACCGCATCGCCTCAGGCGGCGGCCGCATGACGATCACGATGGACCGCTACGGCGCCGATTGGCCGATGGTTGAGCGCGGCTGGCGCTGCCACACCCTCGGCGACGCCCGCGGGTTCGCTACCGCTGCGCATGCGGTCGACGCGATGTACGAAGAGACCGACAAGGGCGACCAGTACCTCGACGCGTTCGTGGTCGTCAACGACGACGGTGCCCCGGTCGGACGCATGCACGATGGCGACGCCGTGCTGCTGTGGAACTTCCGTGGCGACCGTGCGATCGAAATCACCCAGGCCTACGAGGCCGGTGACGATGTCGTCGGCTTCGACCGTGGCGACGTCCGACCCAACGTGTTCTTCGCCGGGCTGCTCGAGTACGACGGTGACCTCAAGGTTCCGACGAACTACCTGGTCGACCCGCCCCAGATCGATGCGACGATGGGCGAATACCTCGCCGACGCCGGCATGCGCTGCTTCGCCGTCAGCGAGACGCAGAAGTTCGGCCACGTCACCTACTTCTGGAACGGCAACAAGTCCGGCTACCTCGACGAGGCGCTCGAGACCTACATCGAGATCCCGAGCGACAACGTCCCCTTCGACGAAGCGCCCGCCATGAAGGCGGCCGAGATCACCGACGCCGTCATCGAGCTCATCGAGACTGACAGCTACGACTGGGGTCGGATCAACTACGCCAACGGTGACATGGTCGGCCACACCGGTGACCTCGCCGCAACGATCGAATCAATGGAAGCGCTCGACGCTTCGCTGGCCCGACTCGTCGAGGCTGTCGAAGCTGCTGGCGGCATCGTGATCTTCACCGCCGACCACGGCAACGCCGACATCATGTTCACCGAGAAGGATGGCGAGCGGGTTCCGAAGACCTCGCACACCACCAACGCCGTACCGTTCGCCGCGCATGGTGTGGCTGCCGGAGCGCTTGCGGACGTCGCCGAACCGGGCCTCGCCAACGTGGCGGCGACAGTGATCAACCTGCTCGGCTTCGAAGCACCGGCCGACTACCTGCCGAGCTTGATCACTCCGCCTGACATCCGCTCCTGACCCTCCGCTCCTGATGGATGGGGCCTGATTCAGGCTTCAGCCAGCGACAGGACCCGCAGGCCAGCGAAGCATCCCATTCTCAGTTTCGGGGCTCGACTCGCCATAGTCCGCGTCAGCGGGATAGGCGATCCGACCGTGGCCCTCGACGTTGAAGCGAATGCGGATCTGCTCATCGACGCTCGTGTCCATCAACGCCGCCGACGCAGCGGCCGCCGCCGAAGAGAGCGCTTCGTCGAGCGATGAGAACGTGGCGAGACGCTGCAGCATCGACAGGGTCGGCGTCATCATCACCATCTCGCCGGCCTCGCTTGCCGCAAGCGCATCGGCAGCTCGCACCCACTCGTGGTGCACGGCCTCGTCGTTGTCATGCAACGGCACCTGGCCGCTCGGCATCGCCGTCACGAAGAAGCGCGTGTCGTAGCGCCGAGGCGGACCAAGCGGCGTCACCCAGTTCGCCACGTAGTGGACGCCCGCCCCATCGAGCGCCAGGTCCTCGCTCGCAATCACATTGACGAAGGCCGACTCGGTCGTGTTGACGACGTCTCGGTGCGCCGCAAACCGATCCGCGATCGACGGTTCGCTGAAGTCGATGATCTCGCCGTCGGCACCGTGGCGGGCGATCAGCACACCGGCTTCCTCGAACGTTTCCCGCAGCACCGCGACCCAATAGGCGATGCCGCCCGCATCGATCCCAAGCTCGGCGCTGCACTCGGCGTCGGTGCGGCCAGCGACGACTGCGTCGGCTTCGGCCGTGCCGTCATCGGGATCGACGGCGCCTCCGGGGAAGACCCACATGTCGCCGACGAAAACCGAGCGGGCGTTGCGCTTGAGCATCAGCACCTGGAGGTCGGGCCGTTCGTCGAGAATGAGCACCGTTGCGGCATTACGAACCACGACGGCAGCTGGGTCGTAGTCGTCGCTCTTGCCAGGCGACGATGCGCCAGTCGATACCCAGCGACCCGACTCTTGCGGCGAATCGGATGATTGCGTTGAGCCGCTCAAGGCTCAGTCACCCGCCGCTGTCTTGGCTGTCGCGGCCGTCGCTGCGGCCCGTTGCTTCTTCGCTTGGTCTCGCGCATACAGACGGTCGTACTCGGCCTTGAACTTCCAGCCGGTGTCACGCTCTTCAGCGATGTAGCGCCCAAGCAGGCCGCCGGTCACCGGGTCGATCGTCTTGTCCGAGAACATCGAGTCGAAGACGTCGGTCGCGCCCGGACCCTTGTGGAACTTCAGCGCCCGGAGCTTCGAGGCATCGCTTCGATTGGACTGGACGACCTTGCGGATGCTGGCGCCTGGGTCATGGTCTGGCTGACGGACCTCGAACCCGAGCTCCATGATGCGCTTGGCGAACGCCAGCCCATGCTCGGCTTCGCGCAGCGCAATCAGACGAAGCGTTTTCGCCAAACGCTTGTCGGTCGTCATGTCCGCCCACTCACCCAGCGCTTCGCCAGCAGCGGTCTCACCCACTGCGATGGCGTTGAGGAGACCGAGGTAACTGGGTTTGGTGGGCATCACCCCATTGGATCACCCACTCGAGCACGTCGCTAAATCGCCGTGCGACCAGCGCGCTGGACATGGAGCCACACATGACCGATCGACGACTCAGGAGCCCGAGAAGAGGCGGTCAACATCACGCAGGTCCAGGTCGAGGTCGTCAGGCGGCGCGGGGCGCCCAAGCAGGAAACCCTGCGCGTAGCGAATCCCGCATGACCGCAGCCAGACGATCTCCTCACGACGCTCGACCCCTTCGGCGACCACGTCGCATCCCATGCGACGAGAGAACCGGTAAATGCCTTCGACAATCTCTTGGTTGATCGGATCCGAATCGACATGGGAGATCAACTGGCGATCGATCTTGATGACATCGATCGGCAGCGTTCGCACGTGACCGAGGGGCGTATACCCAGCTCCGAAGTCGTCGATCGCAACCTTGATACCCGCTGCCTGCAATTGGGCGAGTACGGCCGAGACATGCTCAACATTGCGGATAGCCGCGCTTTCGGTGACCTCGACGCCGATCGAGTGGAGGTCAAGGGAGCTGTCGCCGAACTGACGCAGGAAGCGAGCGGCAAAGTCCTCGGCCGCGAGCTCAAAGGGAGAGATGTTGATCCAGATCCGAGGCATCTGCGGCGTACTCGATCGGAAACGCACGATGTCACGAAGCACCGCGTTGGTGAGACGATCCGCCAACCCGTAGCTCTCGACCAGCGGTACGAAGTCAGCCGGGCTCACGACGGATCCATCCGGCCGGTACCAGCGTGCGAGGGCCTCGACGTGCGCGACCTCGAAGTCCCGAAGATCGACGATGGGCTGAAGATGCACACGGAATTCGTCGTTCGCAAGCGCAGCCGGCATCCCGGGAAGCAACTCGCCTGCCCGGGAACTCGTTGGGTTGTAGAAGTGCGCGCCGCCGCGCCGTGCCTGCTTCGCATGCGACAGCGCATCGTCGGCCCGCAGGATGAGATCGGCTGCTTTGGTTGCCTGCGACCCCAGCGCGACACCGGCCGACGCTTGCACCCGGAGTGGGACCGCACTTCGCTCGTTCTCAATCTCAAGTTCTGCGAGTGCCTGCAGCAGCTCGTTGACGATTCCTGACCCAGGGTCGATGCCGTAGCCGACAACTGCGACGAACTCGTCGCCACCGAATCGGGCGAGCTCCCAACCGCGGTTGTCATCGGACCACTGGCGAAGCCGATCACCAAGAGTGCGCAACACAAGATCGCCGCAGTCATGACCCCATACATCGTTGACGTTCTTGAACCCATCGAGGTCGAGATACACCAAAGACGCACCGTCGTCCGGCCCCAGCGATGCGAGCATCGCCCCGAGGTTTTCGTCAATCCATCGGCGATTCCAGAGCCCGGTGAGCTGATCGCGATAGGCCTTGTCCGAGAGGCTGGCAAGTGCCTCGGCGTGGGCCCGCTCGGCCTCGCCTCGGCGTCGAACTTCGAGACGGCTCATGACGACAAGAGCCAGTCCGACGAGCAGCAACACGGCAAGGAGCACGGTGTTTCGGATGCCAGTAGCGACCAGCGTGTTCCGTTCCTGGTCGTAGCGCTCTTCGACAGCCTTCAGCGCAGCCGCGGCAGCCGCAGCGATCTGGCGATCCGTCGCGAGAACCTGAAGGAGGGCTTCGTTTCGTTCGGCCAGCGTTTCACTCTGTTCAAGCGCGATGAACGCGTCAGCGGCCGGACCGGGCGCCATCGCTCCGTTTGCGATTCGCTCGAGGCTCTGGCCCCTCAACCGCTCTGCATGAAGCACCCAGTTGCGCTCCGAGGGCTCCCATCGCAACGGCCGAGCAAGCGATGTTGTACGCAAACTCGTTGCTGCAACCCGTTCACCAGCGGTGAGACCATCAAGCACCGTGCGTACGTCTGCGTCGAAGTCGTTTTCAAAGTCGAAGACTGCGCGGAGATAGTTGCCAGACGACGCAAGACGGCCCTGTTGTACCAGCAGTGACACGAGGCTGCCGTTGCTCAGACCGCCGTTGACGGTTCGCTCGATCTCGCGAAGCTCATCACTGAGCGGTTGCCCGACCTCATGGCGAGCGAGCGCCTCGAGAACCGCCTGGCGAAAGTCCTCGGTGTCTTCGACCGTGGTGTCGGGGACCACGCGACCCACCGGAGAGACGAGTTCGGCCAACTGCTCGACCGGCGACGCCTCGAGCGGAAGTCCGTCACGAACGCTGTTCGCCGCAGCAACGATCTGCGGCGGCGGGTCGGGGAGCGCCGCAATTTCGAAGGCATGCAGGGCCGAGGACAGCGAGTTGCGGTTCGTCTCCTGCGTTGCGGCAACCCGCATTCGCTCGACCTCAGCATCGAGCGCTTCGATTTCGAGGCTCGTGCTCTGGATCCACAAGATCCCGGCAATAAGCGCGCCGACGATGGGTATGACCGCCAGCGCTAGAAATGCCCAGGATCTCAGATCCACGGCGACTCCCCTCGCCAGATCAAGTGAGACCATTGTCCCACTGATCAGAGGGTATCTCCTAGCCGGCGCGTCCCACTTGCCGGGTTGTCGCGCGACCCCGGCCAGGGGCGCCACTGACGTCCGTGCCGCGGGCGATCACTTCGCCTCGGCTGATGGTGAGCTCAGGCCAACCCGTGACCGTCCACCCGTCGTAGGGCGAGTAGCCAGCATTCGAGTGCATGGTGGACCCGTCGACGACGCGCTGCTCTTCGCCATTCCAGATCACGATGTCCGCGTCGGCTCCGGGGGCGATCGTTCCCTTGCGGGGGTACATGCCGAAGATTTGCGCCGATCGCGTGCTCGTGACTTCGACGAACCGAGCCGGCGTGATCCGGCCCGTCACGACGCCTTCGCTCCACAGCACGGGCAGCATCGTCTCGAGCTCGGCCATGCCATGGCGCAAGCTCGCGGCCGTGAGCGATGGGTCGAGCTTCTCCTCGAGGGTCCACGGCGCATGATCGGTGCAGACGGTCGAGACGGTGCCGTCGTTGATCCCGGCCCACAGCGCATCGCGGTCCGCATCGCTGCGAAGCGGCGGGGCGCCGGCGTATTTCGCGCCGTCGGCCTCGAAGAACTGGTCTTCGTTCAGGTGCAGGTAGATCGGTCGCGTCTCAACGTGCAGCGGCAGGCCGCGAGCGCGGCCGGTACGACAGGCAGCAAGCGCGGCCTGGCTCGACAGGTGCACGACATATGTGGTGGCGCCGGTGGTCGCGCAATAGCCGACCGCACGTTCGGTCGCGATCCGTTCTGCCTCGACCGGCCGGCTCTTTGGGTAGTGCTCCGCAGCGGTATGGCCAGCTTCTTCGAGCGCATGACCGCAGCAATGCATGATCCCTGGATCCTCGCAGTGGACAAGCACCACGCTGCCGGCCCTGGCGGCCGCGGTCATCGCTTGGAGGTATCCGGTGACATGACGGTCGAAACGATGAAACGACAAGAAGATCTTGATGCTCGGGTGGCCCTCGGCCGCGAGCTCGCTCACCTGCGCGATACCTGCCTCGTCGGGCGTGAGGAGCACGGGGTGTTGGAACCAGTCGACGATCGCGTTGGACTCGGCATCCGCGATGTCTCGGGCCAACCCATCGCGCATCTGCTCGCCCTGGCGGGGAAAGCTCATGTTGCCGACGGTTGTCACGCCACCCGCGGCCGCAGCACGAGTGCCGACCTCGAAGTCGTCAACCCAACGCCACGAATCCGGCCCGGTGCCTGGCGCCGTCAGGTGCACGTGGGCGTCGATGCCGCCAGGAAGCACCCATCGGCCGGTGGCGTCGATCTCTTCGACGCCGGTCATCGATCCGCCGAGCTGGGCAATCTGGGTGCCAGCAATGCCGATGTCGGCGACGAACTCGCTTCCGCCCGTCACCACGCGTCCGTTGCGGATCACCAGGTCGTATTGCTCGCTCGCCATGCCCTCATCGTGGCAGATGCGCCCGGCCCCGTCGCAGTGGCGTCTATTGGGTGGCGGCGGTGACGGTGTCGCGCAGACGGGCGGCGATCTCGGTTTCGCCTGTCAGGGTCAGCGAGCTCGACGGCAACCGGCCCCACAGCCACAGCAGCACGTCGAACGCCGGGCCCGAGATCGTCAAGTCTGGACGCATGTCGTCGGCGATGCGATCTGCGGCAGGAAGCCCGTCGTAGGTCACGCCCGTCTGGCTCGACGTGCCTGAAATCTGACCGAGGCTCATCGTCCACTGATCGCCTGTGTCGGTGCACCGCAGGCGCACGAACTCGGCGGACGGAAGGAACGTCGCCCAGTCGGGGATGCCCGTGAGCATGACGTCGACCAGCTCGTCGACGCCGTCGGCCGCGACGAGCGGCGCGGCCTCGGGGAGGTCGAGACCGATCGCCAGGGTTGCATCAGCGTGGTGCACGAGCGCCTCATGGAGCTGGCGACGAATCGTGAAGGCGACGGTGTGATTGTCCGACCAGCTCCAGGCCGTCTCGGCCGGGTCTGCGGCGGCGAGCAGCTCGACGAGTCGAGCATTGATCTCTTGCAAGGCGACGGCAATGTCGGCGGGCACGTCGGGGTGCTCGTACTCCTCGGGACCGGCGGGGCGATTGCCGATGATGTGCACCCAGAAGCGCTGGACCTCGTACAGATGGAACGCCAGATCCGCGATCGTCCACTCACCACAGGTCGGTACCGGCGTGGTCGGATCGGCCAGCGACGCAATGCCGGCGAGTCCTCTCGTGTGATCAGCGATCTGGTCGATGGTGATCGCGTCGGCGTGCAGCATCAGGCGGGGTACGCCTCGAACTGGACGGTCGGGTCGCGCTCGATCTTTTCGACCAGCGCGATTTCCCAGGTGAGGTAGTCCTGCATGTGCTGTTCGGGCACGCCGTCTTCGTGGTCGTACGGCTTGTACCAAACATCGTCCGCATCGGTCGTCGGGTTCGTGAACCCGGGCTCCATCGGCTGCTCGGCATGGCGCCAGGACTTGGTGCCACCGGCGAGGGCTTGGATCTCGGCCTCGGGCCAGTGCTCGGCCGCTTCGCCGAGGGCGAGCTTGGCGAGCTGACCGTCGCTCGACGTGATGACGAGATGGCTCACGTCGCCGATCGCCGCTCGGGCCTGATCCAGGCGGCTGCGAACGCCCCACCAGGCGCCAGGTATGTGACCGCGCTGGCGGTACTTGAGGCTCGTGCCGATGTCGAGCACGGTCGGTGGTGAGTCGCTTGCCATTGCGTCCGCGAGCGCCGACACGGTGATCGTCGCGGCGCCAGGCACCCGAGTTCGTGGGGTCGGTCCGGTCTCAAGGTCGTGGCCTTCGATGCCATCGGCCAGCACGACCGCATCGGCCCAGCCCAGCTGCTGTAGCCACGACGCGGTCATGGTTGCCCGGACCTGGTTGTCATCGATCAGCACGAGCCGCGCATTGCGGGTGGCGACGTACTCATCGGTCGCCTGGACGAGCTGTCCGCCCGGTGCGTTCGTGCTTCCTCGGACGTGACCGTCGCGGAACTCTTCGGGCGTGCGCACGTCGAGCAGATACGTCGTGCGTTCCGGGTCGGCACGCCATACATCCATCTGCGCGGCATCGATGGTCAGAACTCGGAACCGGTCGGCGACGGCCGCAACGGCGGTCTCGGACCATTGCCGTGAGCCTTCGGTCGGATCGGGCGCGTGGACGTCGTTGCCTCGATCGACCTGGAGCCCCGCAAGCTCCCAGCCCATGGTTCCGTTCTCGAGCGCCACGACCTTGTTCTCAAGTCCGGCGTTGATGAGCGATTGGGTGCCGATGATGCTGCGGGTGCGGCCGGCGCAGTTGACGACGACGAGCGTGTTCGGGTCGGGCGCCATCTCTTTGATGCGGTGCACCAGCTCAGCGCCGGGACAGTCGACGCCGGTCGGGATGCTCATGCGCCGGAACTCTTCGATCGGCCGCGAGTCGAGCACGACCATGTTGGTGCCGTCATCGAGCATCGACTGCAGTTCGGCCGCCGGGATCCGGGGCGTGCCATAGGTGTGTTCGACGAACTCGCCGAACGCCTTGGACGGCACGTTCACGCCGCTGTAGAGCTCACCGCCTGTGTTGGTCCACGCGACGTTGCCGCCATCGAGCACGTGCACGTTGGTGTAGCCAAGTTCGGTTGCCTTAGCCGCAGCCCGGTCGGCGATGCCGCCGCTTCCTGGACCCGTGGCGCCGTCATCGCACCAAACGAGCCGCACGGACTGGCGCGGCACGAGCCGCGGTAGGTCGAGCTCGAGCGTCGACAGCGGGACGCAGGCCGCGTGGAACAGATGCGACGTGAAGAAGACGCCCTGCTCACGCGCATCGAGCAGCGCGAGCTCTTCGCCGTCGGTCAGCCAGCTGGTCAGTGTCTGTGCGTCGATACGCATCAGCAGTTCGCGAGATCTCGAGCCTCGCGGATGCCGCTGGTTGCGGAGAAGAACTTCCAGGTCTTCTCGGTCGGGTTCCAGTACTCGCGGGCGTCGAGCTTTTCAAGCGCCAGGCCGTAGCAGTGGAAGTTCAGAGCTGGCCCATCGATGTGGATCGAGTGCAGATCTTCGGGAAGCATCGCCACGCCCGTGCCGGCCTGCACCATGTGGTCGTGTGTTTCGCGGACGCCTTCGTCACCGGCGCGTTCGTAGAACCGGTTGTGTTCCTGGCCATCGAAGCCAACGACGCACGCCCAGGTGGTGTGGTTGTGCGCGGGCGTCGAGACGGCGCCCTTGCTGCGCTGCGCGTAGAGCGCGAATCGGCCGTCGGCGTCCTCGCTCAGTCGATACATATAGCTCTTGGTCGCGTCGTCCTCGGCTGGCAGTGGGAAGTCGTCGAGGCTGAACACGTCGCGATGACTTGCCATCTCGACGAGCCGATCACGGATGGCCTCGACGCCAGCTCGGGTCATGCCCAGCTCGGCTTCGATGCGGCGGATGTCGTCCATCGCGGCGGCCACGATCTCAGTGCGCGTTGTCATGCGCCCATCGTGTCACACCTGACTTCGCGGTGAAATCGTGCCAGGTTCGATTTCAGTAGTTGCCGCGGAGGAGTTCGATGTCGCCGTCGACCATTGGCATCGCGATGTGGATGCCGCTGAGCTTGACGTCGACGAACGTGCGGTCGGGCGCATGTACGTCCCAGAGCCGCGGCTCGGCGCCGACGATGCGGAAGCTCGTGCGCTTCTCGGGGTTCGGCTCGCGCACTTTGACGGTGCCGTAGAAGTTGCCGTTCACCCATTCGGCGCGGGTGAACGCCACGTCGGGGAAGTCGACCTCGACCACCTGCGGGCACGGCTCGATCGGTGCCTCAGACAAAGCGGTCCACCGGCCAGGTCCAGCCGCTTCAGCCGCCGCCAGGAACGCGTTGTACTGACCACGGGGATGGGGCTCGTCCAGGCCCATGCCCCACGTGAACTCGCCGCGTTCGTGATCCCACGTCGGTTCGTAGCTCGCTTCGATTGCGGTGGCGAGTCGCTCGGCGAGCTCGTCGAGTCCCCATTCGCGGGCCAGTAGTAGCGCCGACGGAAAGCCGCGGCCGGTCGGGAGCGGAAGCGCCGGGTCGCTCGTCAAGCCTGCGACTTGGATCGCGCCCTCGAGCAGGCGCTTGGCGTCGTCGGGCCGCTGTGGTCCTGCGTAGAACGATGTCGTCAGGTTGACCGTCGACGGAAGTCGATGGTGGACATCGAGAATCGGGTCGTAGTACAGCGTGGACATGTGCGGCGGCGCGTCATCGAGCAGCGAGAGATAGTGCTCGCGGGCGTACTCCCACCACGGGGCGAACGCCTGCTCATGAAAGTCGGTGCCATGTCGGTTGTCGTGGAGTCTCAGACCGAGACCTGCTCCAGCCAGTCAAAAGGGCCAGATCTTGGTGTTCTCTCAATGGCACCCAATCGGTGCGGCGAGCCATTGCTGGCACAGGTGCTCGGCGATGCCGGTGTGGGTCCACTCGAACGTGTTCTCGTACCCATCGCGGATCATCTCGAACGGCTGGTTCCAACGATCGGTTTGGTTCGCGCCGTGGCCGACCTCGCTGGCTGCATTGGCCACCATCGAGCGAATCCCGAGCAGCACCAAGAAGAAGCCCTTGTAGAACAGCATCCCGTCGGCGGCCACGGGATCCATTTGGGTGCCCCACGGCTCGGTGCCGTTCGCCGTCCAGCCGGGTACGTCGTAGTCGCCCCACATCTCGGCGGGGATCAGTGCGCGGTAGGGGTCGGGGTAGTTGGCCCGGTCTGGGTCGGGCCCGAACTGGGTCAGCCAATCGGCAGCCGACCACCAGCCGGTGTGGCGTTCGATGAGCTGGTCGAGGATTGCGACGTAGCGTTCGGTCCATGCGGGTGTGCGCTGCGCCATCAGCCCCATGGCGTACGACGAGTCAACGAGATCGAACCGGTGCCAGCTCGCCATCGGCGGATCGCTGCGGTCGTCCCAATGCGGATGCGGCTTGCCTCCGCGACTCCAGTCGTCGGGTGTGTGCGCCTTGCGGTTGAGGTAGCGCAGCCAACCGAGCGATCGATCGGACAGCGCATTGGCAGCGGACGGAGGCACGGCTCGACGCTAGTGCGTGGGTGCGCCGGGTTCGATGTGCGCCTAGGCCTCACACGCGGTCGGCTCAGAAAACACCGATGGGGGTCGCGTAACAGAGCCCGTCAGCTTCGTGGAAGTACGGGAAGTCAGGATTGCGGGCGGCGCAATCTGCGTCGCTCATCGGCGGCGGCAGCACGAAGCCGGCAAAGTAGAGACAGCTCTGCGAAACGAGCACCCCATCGTCGGGGCACGAGTAGACCTCGCCGTCGAAGTCGGCCGGCGTAAACCGGGCGCAGGCTCCGTCGTAGCTCGTATCGATCGAGTAGTCGGAGGGACAACTCGGCGCCACGGGCGGCGCAGGCGTCCATGGCGCGAACGCCCACACACAGCTCTGCCCATTCAGTTCCGATGCCAGATCGGGGCAGGATCCATCGATCGCCGGCGCGAACCGGGCGCACGCATTGAGGCTGTCGTCAAGCGAGTAGCCGCTCGGACACGGCGGCGGCGTTTCCGACGGTGTTGCGGTGCTCAGCAGCGCGAGCTCGAAACAGGCATCGCCACTCAGCACCGCGCCTGGGCTTGCGCAATAGAACTCACCGTCGGTGCCGACGATGTCGTCGACCGGTCGCATGCAGTTGCCATCGGCATTTTCGATCGAGCCGAACGGGCACTGTGCGGGGATGAACGGCCCGGTGCTGGGACCTTTGGCAACGAAGTCGAAGCACGCGCCGGCGACGCCGAAGGCAGCCTCGGGACAGCGTGCCTGGTCGGCGATGGCGGCGGGCTCGTAGCGAGCACACGATTCAAGATTGGTGTTGTACAGGTACCCGACAGGGCACGACTCGAACGGCTCGGGTAGCTCTTGGTACCGGATCACGCACGTGTCGCCGCGGAGCTCGCCCAGCGTCACAACACATTCGAGCGTGCCGGCCGGAACGACCAGCGGCGCAACGACGCGACGGCAGTTGCCGTCGCTGTCTTCGAAGGAGCCAACCGGGCACTGAGGTGCCAGATACGTCGGTGGCAAGAAGACGACGCAGCGGCCATTGGCCTCGGCGAAGCCGGCATCGGGGCACACCAGGAAGTCAGCGTCGGGCGGTTGGATCGGATCCGCTCCCTCCAGCACACAGACAGCTCCAATGAGCTCGCCTGCACTGCACTCGGTCTCACCCGAAGGTCCCTTTGCGACGAAGATGTAGCACTCGGCGCCGCTGCCTCGGGCGCCGGTTGGGCAGACCGAGCCGTTGGATACGACCGGCTCTTCGAAGCGCACGCAGTCAGCGAACTCAATGCTGGCTGTGTAGCCAACCGGGCACACGAAGTCGGGCGGTTCAACCGGATCTGGGAGATTGATGACGAGATCATCGAGCGCCGTTGTTGGTGTCACGCCGAACAGCTCCGGCGCCTCGCACGACGAGTCGGGGCCGTAGCAAGCTTCGCCGCCGTCAGCGACGATGTGGTAGTTCGTCGACACCAATCCTTCGAGCAGGTACTCGCCGTTCGGGCCGCTGGTAGTGCAGACCGGTGCGAAGAAGAAGGCCAAGGGTTCGGCACAGACCTCGACCCCGTTGAGCAGTTCACCTTCGCTGCGGATGCTTCCCGCCAAGTAGGGCGCATCACCGACGGGGTCCGTAGGCGTCGGGGTTGGCTCGGGTGTCACCACGGGAGTCGGCGTCGGCGGGATCGGTGTCGGGGTGGGGGTCGGGACGGGACCGGTCGGGTCGAGCCAGATCAAGAGCTCGTCGCGTTCCATCTCAAGGCCGAGTCCAACCCACGCCGGGTCGGCGCAGTCGCCAATACCGAAGCAACCGTCCTGGTAGCGCTGGGAAAAGTCGACGGAGCGGAGCTGGTAGTTGCCGGGCGGAAGCGGCGGCAGGTAGTAGGTGCCGTCGGCTTGGCTGAAGCTGCACGACTCGAGACCGAGGAAGGCGTTGCGGGCGCAGACCTGCACGCCGAAGATCCCAGAGCCATCGACGAAGCTCCGAACCTGACCTGAGATCTGGCCCCGGACGACTGGTTCAACGAAGCGCAAACAGCGGCCCTCGACGGCCTCGTCGCAGAGCGCTTCTGCTTCGCCAACGCAGCCGCCTCCGGCGCCGATGTCAATCGAACCCGGCGGGCATTCGATGACCGACAGCGGATCAACCTCGACGCAAACGCCGCCAGCGATTGGGACGTCAGCATTCGAACAGTCGGTTTGCGGCGGCGCGTCGACGATGTCGACACAGCGGCCCACCAGGTCAACGCCGACGTCGCAGGTGCCAAGGATGAATGGCGCGGTGTACACGCAGCTGCGACCATTCAGTGCAGCTGCGGGGTCCGAGCAGAAGTAGGCGCCCGCGGCGTTCGCGACTGGCTTGCGGCAGTTCCGATCAAGATCTTCGAACGAGCCATTCGGGCATTGAGGTCCATCGATCGTCACGACGTGATCGGCCGCAATGACACAGGTGACGCCGTCGATGAGCCGGTAGCCCGGCTCGCAACCGAGCGCCCCTGGAACCGCAGCCACAGCCCGACGACACGCTGGCGCGCCCTCGTGCTCGATCGGCGTGCTCCCCTGGGGACACGCACCATCAGGGCCAGAGGCGACAAGGATCCAGCATCCGTCGTCGGGGTTGCCCATCACGCCGTCGCCCTCAGGACACTGCGCCGGACCTGGCGCCGGCGGCGCTCCAACCACGAGGCAGACGTCGTCAAACGGAATGGTCTCGCCCTCGCACGGGAACGGTCCGACCGTCATTGGCTCAACGGGATCCGCAGCGCGAATGCACTCGCCGTTGACGATCGCGAACCCGTCTTCGCACATCAACGCGCCGGGAATGAGCGCCACAGGTTCCCGGCACTCGACCCCATCGTCGATGGGGACGGCGGCGGTTCCTGCTGGGCACTCACCGTCGACAGCGGCGACGAGGCGGTAACAGCCATCTTGGATGATGTCGGGGGCATTCGGACACTGCGGCTCGCCCGGAAACGGAGGCTCGCCGATGATGAAGCAACCGCCACCCAACGGCACCTGACCCTC
>CAZEMU010000103.1:0-14813 GCA_964513315.1 uncultured Acidimicrobiaceae bacterium
GAGCATCACAACGCCGTCGACAACGTGCTGTCGCTCTGCAACCTGGCGCTGCTCACCGGCCACGTCGGTCGCTGGGGCAGCGGACTCGTCCCGTTGCGCGGCCAGAACAACGTCCAAGGCGGCGGCGACATGGGCGCCCTGCCGAACAAGTTCCCCGGCTTCCAGAACGTCGATGATCCTGTCGCAATCGCCAAGTTCGAAGCGATGTACGCAACCGAGCTCGACGGACGCAAGCTGAACCCCGTCCCTGGGCTGCACCTGACGCTCATGTTCGAGGCCATGGAGACCGGCGACCTGAGCGCCGTCTACGTGATCGGCGAAAACCCGGCCGACTCCGAGGCCGACATCAATCACGCCCGCAAGATGCTGCGCAGCCTCGACTTCTTGGTTGTGCAGGACATCTTCATGACGCGCACCGCCGAGCTCGCCGACGTCGTCCTACCGGCCTCGATCGCGTGGGCCGAATCGGACGGCACGTGCACCTCGTCGGAACGACGAGTCCAGCGGATTCGCGCTGCGGTCACGCCGCCAGGCGAAGCTCGCGATGACATCGAGATCATCTACGACATCGCCCGCCGCATGGGCGTCGACTGGGGCCAGGTCGATCCTGAGCAACTCTGGGACGAACTCCGCGAGCTCTCACCGATGCACGCCGGCATGTCCTGGGACCGCCTCGAAGCCGAAGGCGGCCTGCAGTGGCCGTGCCCCTCGCTCGATCACCCCGGATCTCCGTTCTTGCATTCGTGGCTCTGGGAAGACGATCTGGATGGCCGTGACCCCGCGCCATTCAGTGCGCTCGTCGACCAAGGCCCCAAAGAGCAACTCACCGAGGAGTTCCCGCTCCGACTCACGACCGGCCGTGCGCTCGACTCATACAACACCGGTGTGCAGTCCGGCGGCTTCAACTCGCCGATTCGCTACGGCGATGCGCTGGACATGAACCCCGTCGACGCGCAGGCGCTCGACATCGCTGACGGCGAGCGCGTGCTCGTGTCGTCACCGCGTGGATCCGTCGAGATGGCCGTTCGCTTCCAGAACGACATCCCAGCCGGACTGACCTTCACGACGTTCCACTTCCCCGACCTGGTTGACGCCAACGTGTTGACGAGCGACGCGTGGGACAAGCGATCCGGCACGGCCGAATTCAAGGCCGCCTCGATCCGCGTCGAAAAGCTCGAACCCGCAGCCGTCTCGTAGTCCGCCTTTGCTCGCGGGCTCGCAAACGCTTGGTTCAACCCTCCAAGCATGCGGTCCTGGCGAAGTTCAGCACCGTGCTGACAGGGCGCTGGCTCGAGGTCAGGTAAGCAACGCGGTCACCACGGCAATGGTGTTGGCCGCGACTGCGCCTGACATCCATCGCTGTGTCGAGACTCGCAACGACGCGATCTCGTCGCGCACGTCGGACCGCAACTCGCTCATATCGCCCTTGAGCTCGGCTCGCAGTTCGCCCATCTCCTGACGGAGGTCGGCGCGCAACTCTGCCATCTCGCCGCGCAGCAAGATGCTGTTGGCGTGCATGTCGTCACGAGTGACGAGTTGTGCGGCGGGCTGGTTCGGCAACATGACGGGTGGTCTTCGAGCGCTGTGGTCGACCGTAGCCAAGGCCCGTGGCGGCTGTAAAGGGTCGCCGTGTGCCGTCACGTGCGCAGAAGCATCTGTCAGGCCGTGCCGTCCCGTCGCTGCATTTGGGGCCGTAGGATCAAGCGTTCTCGATTCGCGACAACGGGGGAAACGTGGCCGACCTCAAGTTCACCGACGCACAGGCATCCGCAGGCGAAATCGCCGCGGTCGATGCTGTGCTCGGCGACGAGCGTGGCGTCATCGTGGAGCATGAGCGCCTTATCCGTGCTGGCACCCGTCGCCGTCACCGCCTGCGCCACAAGTTGCTCCCGGCGCTCCATGCGCTTCAACGCGAAGCTGGCTGGATCAGCCCCGGCGGCCTGAACTACGTCTCCGACGAGCTGCAGGTTCCGCCTGCCGAGGCCTACGGCGTCGCCAGCTTCTACGAGCTCTTCAAGGTCGACGAAGCACCCGACCACGACGGTCCCGTCCACCACGTGTGCGTCGACGGTCCATGCCGCGCGGATGCGGAACAGAAGATCGCCGAGATCGAAGCTGCTGGCGGTCATGTACACCGCTCACCGTGTCTCGGTCAGTGCGAACGGCCGACTGCAGTCTTCATCCAGGGACGCCAGGGCCCCGACCTCGTCGAAGCTGACGCCGCGCCGTTCGTGCGTCCTCAGGCCAGCGACGAGGGACTGCGCTTGCTGCACCGTCTCGGCGCCGTTGATCCCGAATCGCTCGACAGCTACCGCGAGCACGGCGGCTACGCGGCGTTGACCCGGGCGCTCGAGCTTGGGCCCGACGCCGTCCTCACCGCCATCAGCGATGCTGGCCTATCCGGCCGAGGCGGCGCTGCGTTCCCGACCGGCTTCAAGTGGCGGGCCGTGCGCGAGGCCGAAGGCGACCGCAAACACATCGTTGCGAACTGCGATGAGTCCGAGCCGGGCACCTTCAAGGACCGCACCGTGATGGAGAACGATCCGTTCTCGCTGATCGAAGCCATGACGATCGCCGCCGTCACGACTGGCGCGACCGAGGGTTGGGTGTACATCCGCGGCGAATACCCGCTCGCAACCGCCCGAGTGCAGCAGGCGATCGACGCCGCTCGCGACGCCGGGCTGCTGGGTAGCGATGTGGCCGGAAGCGGACACGCCTTCGACATCGAGATCCGGCTGGGCGCCGGCGCCTACATCTGTGGCGAGGAGACGGCGCTGTTCAACAGCATCGAAGGATTCCGGGGCGAGCCTCGGAACAAGCCGCCATTCCCGACCACGCATGGTCTGTTCAACCAGCCGACCGCGATCAACAATCCGGAAACGCTGCTCAACGTGCTGCCGATCGTCCTCGACGGCGCAGACGCCTACCGCTCGGTCGGCACCGACGGCTCACCCGGCACGCGCCTCTTCTGCGTGTCCGGCCATGTTGGCCAGCCCGGTCTGTACGAACTCCCCTTCGGGACGACGCTCGGCGCGCTTCTCGAGATCGCTGGCGGTGTCGAAGGCGACCTTCAAGCTGTCCTCCTGGGCGGCGCAGCTGGCTCGTTCGTCACCGGCGATTCGCTCGACCTAGCGCTCACGCTTGAAGACACCCGCGCTGCCGGCACCACGCTTGGCTCCGGTGTCGTCATGGTCATGAACTCGACGGTCGACATGGTCGACATGTGCACCCGCATCAGCGAGTTCTTCCGCAACGAATCGTGTGGCCAATGCGTGCCGTGTCGAGTGGGTGCGGTTCGCCAGCACGAGATCATGGTCGAGCTCGGCACCAAGAGCGGCGCCGCAGCAGGGCTCGACGCCGCCAAGCGAGAACTACACGACGACATGGCCCGAGCCATGGCCGACGCATCGATCTGTGGTCTTGGCCACACCGCAGCGTCGGCGGTTGCCTCGGCGCTCAAGCTCGGACTGATCGGAGAACCGGCATGAGCCTGATCGAGAACACGACCGAAGTTGCGGTCACGATCAACATCGATGGCACTGACGTTTCGGTGCCCGAGGGCGCAACCGTCCTCGACGCGTGCAATGCGGCCGGAGTGGATACGCCGACGCTTTGCTACGCCGAGAACCTCACGCCCGTCAACGTGTGTCGCGTCTGCGTCGTCGAGCTCGACGGATCGCGCACGCTCATCCCGAGCTGCTCGCGTCCAGCCGAAGAAGGCATGGTCGTGCACACGGACTCGGAACGTGTGCGCCACAGCCGCAAGATGGTCATCGAGTTCCTCGGTTCCGGTGTCGATCTGTCCCAGGCCGATGATCTGACCTCGTGGGGCGAGCACTATGGCGCCGACCCCTCGCGCTATGGAACCGTCGAGGTTCCGGCCCAGACGATGGACGAAGAGGTCAAGGTCCAAGACGACCTCTACATCCGTGACTACGACAAGTGCGTGCTTTGCTACAAGTGCGTCGAAGCCTGTGGCGACGATGCCCAGCACACGTTCGCGATCGCCGTCGCCGGACGCGGATTCGACGCGCGCATCAGCACCGAGTTCGACATCACGCTGCCCGAGTCGGCGTGCGTCTACTGCGGCAACTGCGTTGCGGTCTGCCCGACGAACGCGCTGCAGTTCAAGACCGAATGGGATCTGCGCCAAGCGGCCGAGTGGAAGCCGGAAGAACAGACGGTGACCACCACGATCTGTTCCTATTGCGGCGTCGGCTGCAACCTTGAGATGCACGTGCAGGACAACACAATCGTCAAGGTCACCTCGCCGAACGATCACGATGTCACCAACGGCAACCTCTGCATCAAGGGTCGTTTCGGTTGGCAGTACGTGCAGCCAACCATCGGTCGCAAGTAGTCCGTCGGCGCCGTACATCGGCCAGATTGCGTCCGATGTGATGGGTCGTTGGGCGCATTGACGACTCCTCGCCAGCCCGCAACGATGGAGCGATGCCGAACCGACGCGCGCGGGCGCGTGCCCTCTTCGTCCTGATCATCGTCTCGATGCTTGCCTTGGGATGTCGCGCCGAGTTCGACATCGACCGAGATGTCGCCGCCGCGGGCTACCAGGAGACCGCGGCCGAAGCGGCCGACGACTCGTTCAGCTTCGACGATGACGACGGTCTCGGCGCGGTCGAGGAGGACCTCGACATCACCCTCGACGAGGACGGCTCGTTCAGCTTCGACTTCAGCACGAGCGGCGTCGGTGACGAGGGCCGCGTCGTCCCCGACGGCCCAGGATCCGAACCCGACCGAGACATGAGCTGGGACACCGATCCTGGCTCGGTGCTGGACCACCTCGCGTCGATCGCGCCGCCGGACTCTGGCTTGACCTTTACGTGGAGGACGGTCGCCATCAGCGACGACGAGTCGGTGACCGGCCCCTTCCCAGATGGCTGGGAGATCTCGGAACCGCTCCTCGGCGTCACGCTGGAGCCAGGTGACGACTTTGACTTCTTCACCAACGCAGAACTCGATGCTGGTTGCCAAGGCAGCTGCTCACCTCAGGACTGGGGCGCGCTCATGGACGACCCTGAGCTATCGCCGTTTGCCGTGGGGCCTGCAGAGACCGTCGCCGTGCTCCAAGATCTCGCCCCCATCGTCGACGGCGCCCCCGAAGGGCGCCTGCTCGTGACGCTCGACCCAGATGCGTCATTCAGCCCGGCATCGATCACCGTCACTCGATGGTCTGACGAGGCATCGCACTTCTTGTGGTGCGCGGTCAGCCTCGACGAAGAAGACGTCGACCTGTGGCCGGTGATGGCCGACATGTGCGCGGCCATGCGGCCGGACTGGATCGGCTGACTGGCTTTGCTTAGTCGAGGGTGATAGCGATTGCGGCGTCGGTGCCGCTGCCCTTGCCGATGAGCTTGGCGATCGAACCCATGAACGCGATCCCGCGGTACTGGATGCCGTACTTCTTGAGCAGGATCTTCTTGATGCGCTCGAAGTCGGCGCCCTGGTGCACGACGCCGGTGCCTGTCACCGGCTCGGTACCAGGGCGGACGTTGCCCTTGGCGTCGCTCGGCTGAAGCACGACGCGGCTGTCGTTGCGGAGGCGCTTGACCTTGTAGCTCGACGATGCCGTCGTGAACCCGACTGTGCCGTCACCGAGGTCAGCGATCCAGACCGGCAGTGTCTTGGCCTCGCCGTTGCGCCTGTAGGTGGTGAAGGCGACGTACTTCTCGTCCGCAATACTCATGGCGACATGTTGTCACCTCGGCCGCTGCGGCGCGCTAGCTGTCGCTCGCTCGGAGGCCTTCGTCAGGGTACGACCAGGGGTTCGCCGCCAGGAAGTCAACGAGGTCGAGCGTCTCTTCGTTCACGAAGCCGGTCGGGAGCCACACGTCACCGGCCTCGGTGAAGAAGTAGATCTCCCAGTTGTAGATCGCCTCGTAAGCCGCCGGATCCTGGCGCAGCACTTCGGCGTACGCCTGGACTGCGGTCACGTAGTTGTCGCTGTTGTTGTAACCCCAGATCGCACCTTGCATATCGTCCGGGCCGCCACGGCGAACCAGGTAGCGGGCAGCACCTGCAATCGCGTCGGCGGGGTCGTTGATGTCACCCTCACCGATGCCGGCTTCGGCCCAGGTGGTCGGAAGGAACTGCATGGGGCCCTGGGCGCCGGCCGAGCTCAGCCCACGAATGCGACCCATGCCCGTCTCGACCAGATTGATCGCGGCCAGGTACTCCCATTCGATTCCGGTCGCAGCTTCGGCAGCTTGGTAGTGCTCAAGAAGCGATGCGGCCGGTTCCGGTTCGACGATCTCCCAGGCGGGGATGAAGTCGGCGGCGCTATAGCCACTCGACAAGTCGATGAGGGCCCGGCGGGCCGAGACATGCAGCAAGGTTCGTGGCCGCAGATGCTGGGGGAGCGTTTCGAAGACGTCGACGTCCCACTCGGGCGAGTACCCGAGCTTCCGGATCGCGACTTGGTGCAGGTGCCCCGAGTCGGCTCGCTGTGCGGCGGTAGAGGCCGGATCGTTGAGCCCGGCTTCGGCCGCGATGAGCTGTTCGGCGAGCCCGACCGCTGAGGTCGCAACGACAGGGGCGGTGCGTCCGTTCGGCGCCTGCGGCCGCACGACGGCGGTCGGCTCGGGAGTGGCAACCGTGGTCGCTGTCGGCTCGGGCGTCGAGGTCGGCTCGGGCTCATCAGCCGCAGCAACCTCGCCATCGTCGGCCGATGCGTCGTCCGTCGCCTGGGCCACCACCGCGGTCGGTTCGTCAGCTGGCGAGTCGCTCATCGCCGACTCGCTTGTGGGCGTCGGCTGAACAACGCCCGGTTCATCAGCCACGTCGGCTGCATCTGGGTCGCCACACCCAGAGAGCACGAAAAGGCAGAACGCAGCCGCCAGGGCTAACGCGCGGAGTGGCCGCAGCCGAAGGAGCCCCATGGCTTCCGATCGTAGGTTCGACAACGCCCCTCACGGCTGCACCCCGTGGTCGGCCTCGGCGCTGACGGCGCGATCGTGGGTTTCGTCATGACCGCTACGCTCACTCCCAACGTGTCCCGTCTGATCCAGCTCGCCACCGACTACGTGCGAGCCAATGGTGCCAAGCTCGTCAAGTTCCTTGTGGTGACGGGTGGCTCGGTCGTGCTCGGCCAGCTCATCTTCGCTGGCCTGCTGTACGGCCTCGACTGGCCCTACGTGCGTTCGAACATCACCTCGGTCGCGATCATGGTCATGCCTAACTACCTGATGAATCGGTACTGGGTGTGGGGCAAGAAGTCGAAGAACAATTTCAAGACCGAGGTCTTGCCGTTCTGGACGATGGCCTTCATCGGCTTCCTGTTCTCGACGCTTGCGGTCTGGTACGTCGAGTCGAACGGCTGGCCCAAGATCACCGCGCTGATCGCCAACTTCGTGGCCTACGGCGTGGTCTGGGTCTTCAAGTTCTTTGTGATGGAACGGTTCTTGTTCGGTTCTGAGACCGACGCCGCCGACACCGCCGAACCCGTCACCGTCTAACTCGCCTCGCGATCCGACGACGGATCCGAGCAATACAGCGCATCCAATACAGTGCATCGGCGTGAGTACGCCGATGCCCGACGACCAACGCGCCCGTGCCGAAGCGGCCCGCGGCTTCATGCCGATCGACGAGGGACTCGCGCTGTATGCGGCCGCGAGCGAGGCCTCGGTCGAAGGCCCATGGCTCGAGGTCGGCAGCTACTGCGGCAAGTCGGCGCTGTACCTGGGATACGCAGCTGCAACTCGAGCTGGCACGCTCTTCGCACTCGACCACCATCGCGGTAGCGAAGAAAACCAGGCCGGCTGGGAACATCACGAAGCTGATCTCGTTGACCGCGAGATCGGGGTGATGGACACGTTGCCGATCTTCCGCCGCACCGTCTTCGACGCTGGTCTCGAAGGCACCGTCGTTGCGCTCGTCGGCGAGTCGACAACCATCGCTCGCCACTGGTCGACGCCGCTTTCGTTGCTCTTCATCGATGGTGGGCACGGCCATGAACCAGCACACGCCGACTACGACCACTGGGTCCCCAAGATCGCCGACGGTGGCATGTTGTTGATCCACGACGTGTTTCCGAATCCGGCCGACGGTGGCCGTCCACCGTTCGAGATCTGGACACGAGCGATGGAGAGCGGGGCGTTTGAAGAGATCGGCGTCGCGGGATCGCTGCGGACGTTGCGACGTGTAGGGCCAGGCCAATGACCGAGTTGGTTGGGCGCGCCGAGATCGAGGCAGCCGCCGGCAACATTGCTGGCATCGTCCGTCGTACGCCGACCATCGACCCTGGTGTCGGGTTCCATGAGACTGGCGCCGACGTCGTCTGCAAGCTCGAGTTGCTGCAGCACACCGGATCGTTCAAACCCCGCGGGGCGCTGCACCGTGCACTCACCAGCGACGTCCCTTCGAGCGGACTTATCGCCGCATCGGGTGGCAACCACGGCCTCGCGGTCGCGTGGGCCGGTCGCCACTTGGGCGTGCCGGCGGAAATCTTCGTGCCCGAAGTTTCCCCGCCCGCCAAGGTCGCCAAGCTTCACGCACTTGGAGCGTCGGTCAACGTCGTCGGTGCCCTCTACGACGACGCACTTGCCGCGTGCCGTACCCGCCAGAGCGAAACCGGCGCCCTCGACATCCACGCCTACGACCACGCCGACACGATCGCGGGCGCCGGCACCATCGCCCTCGAACTCGATGAACAGACCGGCGGCGTTGACACCGTCCTGGTTGCACTCGGCGGCGGCGGTCTGGCGTCGGGGCTTGCGGCTTGGTACGCCGGCACCGACACGCGCATCGTGACCGTCGAGCCCGAGACCTCGCAGTGTTACGCCGCAGCGGTCGCCGCCGATGAGCCAGTCGATGTCGAGGTGTCCGGCGTCGCCGCCGACTCGCTCGGGGCCCGTCGCATTGGAGCCACGAACTGGCAGGCGCTCCAAGCGGTCAGCGCGCAACCGGTCACGGTCTCCGACGATGCGATTCGCTCGGCGCAAAGGCGGTTGTGGAAGGAACTTCAACTCGTCGCCGAGCCCGGAGGCGCAACGGCCGCAGCTGCGCTCTGGTCCGGCGCGGTCGAGGTCGCTGCAGGCGAACGCGTCGCCGTGATTGTCTGCGGTGCGAACTGTGATCCCGCCGCAGTGGTTGAGCTCAAGTAGATTCTGGCCATGGCCGAGCGGGTGGATGGAAGCAACGGGGAGCCGCGGCGGCCGGCCTTCCCTGCCGTTGATCAACCAGCGCAGCGCCCGGGCATCGGCACGGTTCGCGAGCTGATCACGCCCGGCGAAGAAGTCCCGGCTCGTCGAGCACAGAAGCGGGCCTCAATCGGGATCGACGGCGAGCCGATGATCGAGATCGACGCAAGCGGAACGGTGCAGTACGTCGGCGGCGACTGGCTGGCACTCGTTGGCTTCACTAAACCGGGACCAGCGGCGCTCGATGCTCTGCTGAGCGGCGTCGCTGGGGCCGAGTCCGAGCAGGTGCAACGCTCGATCAGCACGGCGATCAGCGAACGAACGGCCTCGGTGTGGGAGCACGAATCGATCCCGTCGTTGCCGTTCCTCAAGATGGTGCCGATCCCATCCGCGAACCAGGGCAACGTCATGCACGCGCTCGTTGGGCTGAGCAGCTCCGCGACGATCGATCAGGCTGTCGAACCGCTCTCGATGGCCCGCCACCGAGTGGCCGGCCGGAGCTAGCGCGCTCGCTGACTAGTTGGTCTCAACCAGGGTGCCGCTCGGCAACGAGTCGTGGGACCACAGCAAGCGAGACGCCGGGGTTGATGCGCTCAGCGCATCGGCAGCCAGGATGATCGCGGCCGCCGTGTACGCGGAACGTTCGCCACCGGGGAAGTTCACTCGCTGCGGGAATGCCATGCCGGTGAAGTACGCACCGTCGTCGTCGCGGTTGATCTGGGCCCACTCGAACAAGGTGTTCGCCATGGCCTGATCGTTGACGGCGAGATAGGCGAGCACCGCTTCGCAGGTTTCAGCTGACGTGCACCAGTCCTGGTCGGCGACACAACGGACGCCTCCTCCAGGGAGGATGAACTTCTGCTCGCCGGCACGGAGGCGCTCGATGGCGCGCTCGCCACGAAGCGCACCGGTCATGACGGGGTAGTACCAGTCCATCGCCCAACGTTCCTTGGGAGCGAAGGCGGCTTCGTTGTCGCGGATGCAGCCGATCAGACGGGCGACACCGGTCTGCCAGTCGGGGCGTTCATGGCCGAGCTCGTCGGCGATCGCGAGTGCGGCCCGAATGCTGTGGTTCATCGACGACGAGCCGGTCAGCAGCGAAAACGAGAACGGGGTGCCGTCAGCATGGCGGGCCCAGACGATGTCGCCCGCCGGGCGCTGCAGTTCGAGCACCCAGTTGATGGCCTTGTCGACGACCGGCCACATGTATTCGAGCCAGTCGCTGTCGCCGTGCAGCAGCCAGCGATGCCACACGCCGACGGCGATGTAGGCGATCGGGTTGGCATCGAACTTGTGCTGCTCGACCTCGTCGCCCAGGTAGTACTGGTACCAGCTGCCGTCGTCTTGCTGGATGTCGACGAGCCATTGGTAGGCGAGGCGAGCCTCGTCGTGAAGCCCGGCGACGTCGAGGGCCATGGCCGTCTCGACGTGGTTCCACGGGTCGCAGTGACCGCCGGGGAACCAGGGGATTTGACCCGAGGGAAGCTGCAGCTCGGCGATGGTCTCGCCAGTTGCGCGAACGTCGGCGCTGGTCAACAGCCCTTCGACCGACGGGATCGCCAGATCGGTGGCGTGATCATGCGGCACGAGATGCCTCGCGGTCGCGATCGCTGTTCATCGCGTCTTTGAGGGTTGCTGGCTTCTCGGCATAGATCACCGTGCTCTTGCCGATGACCGGGTCGAGGACCTTGCCGGCGAGCTGCAGCACCTTGGGCTGATCGGTGATCTCCCAGACGAGCAGATCGTGGTACTTCTTCACCAGCGGGTGGTCGTTGTTCTCGATACCGACCGCGCACTTGATCCACCAGTACGGGCTGTGCAGCCCGTGGGTGTTGTGCGCGTCGGTCGGGCGAAGTCCCGCCCCGACCATCTTCGCCCGGAGCTCATCGCGTGTGTAGATGCGGACGTGGCCGCCGACGCTCGCGGGTGCGTGGTAGTCGCTGTTGATCATCCAGCAGATGCGCTCGGGCAGGAACGTCGGGACCGTCGCTGCGATCACACCGCCGGGCTTGAGTACCCGGGTCAGTTCGTGCAGGGCGTCGATGTCGCTCGGGATGTGCTCGAGGACTTCGCTGGCGATGATGCGATCGAAGGTGTTGTCGTCGAACGGAAGCTTGGTCGCATCGCCAGCAACCGTTGCGGTACGGATCTCGTCCGACGAGAACTCGCCCGCTTCGGCCATCGCCGCGAACGTGTTCTTCGTGTCGACGAGTTCGGGGATCGCCATGTCACATGCAGTCACATGGGCGCCACGACGGATCGCTTCGAAGGCATGGCGACCGAAACCGCAGCCCAAGTCGAGCACGTGATGACCGGCCTTGAGACCCAACCGGTCATAGTCAACGGTCAGCATCAGTGTTCCTTCGCAATCGCAGCTTCGCTCCGCTCGGGCTGCTCTGCGGAGACCCTTTCGCCGCCGGTGGGGGCGGTGCCGGGCTTGAACGCATGGGGGAAGGCTCGTCGGGCCTTGGTGCGCCAGTCGTCCGCAGACGAGCGCAAGCGAGGATTGCGCGGATCATAGAACTCGTCGAGCAGCGCTTCGTACTGATCGATCGTGCGCAGAGCGGTGTGGTACCAGCTCCACTTGTCGAGCACCCGCTGTCGGGCGGCTTGGCCAAGCTGTTCGCCCAGCTCAGGATCGTTGAGCACCCGAGCGAGGGCCGCAGCGAGCACGTCGCTGTTGCCCGGCTCGACGAGCAGCGAAGACACTTCGTGATCGCCGCACACCTCGGGCAACGCGCCGCCGGTCGTGGCGACCAGGGGAGCGGCTGACGACATCGCTTCGATCGCAGGCAGCGAGAAGCCTTCGTAGAGCGACGGCACACAGGCGACCGCACACTCGCTGTACAGCTCGACGATGCGCTGGTCGGGCACACCGCTAATCCACTCGACATGGTCTTCGAGGCCGAGGCGCGCGAGCGTGTCCATGGCCTTGCCGCCCTCTTTGGGCTTGCCGATGATGACCAGGTGGGCGTCGGGATTCTCGGTGCGTAGCTTGGCCAGCGCTTCGAGTAAGTAGTGGAGCCCCTTGAGGGCAACGTCGGCACTTGCCGTCGTCACGATGCGGCCGGGCACCCGAGCGATCTCGGGCAGCGGCTTGAACAGCTCGGGGTCGACGCCGACTGGCACGACATGGATGCGGTCGGTGTTGACCTCGTGGTCGTTGCAGATGTCGCCGAGCGATGACTCGCTCACGGTCATCACTCGCATCATGCGCTTGGCGACGCGGGTCTGCATCTTGGTGAAGGCGTACCAGCGGCGCTTGCCCCACTGCTCCGGCAGCGTGCGGGCGTGCTCGATTTCGAGCTTGCGGTCCACGGTGATCGGATGGTGAATCGTCTCGAGCACCGGCATGCCCGCTTGCTGCAGGGCGAGGATGCCGTAGCCGAGCGTCTGGTTGTCGTGGATCAGGTCGAAGTCGTCGAGGCGGTCCTTGAGCTCGTTCCACGCCCGCAGGCTGAACGACATCGGCTCGGCGAAGCTGCCGATGATGTGGCTGCCGGTCTCGGCCAGATCGGCGAAGCTCTTGACTTCCCAGAATGCGGGCATGCGGCCCGGGAAGTGCTCGTTCCAGATGTCGAGGCTCGGCAGCTTGTGCAGCTGAATGTCGTCGTCGACCTCGGGGTAGGGCTGACCGCTGAAGACCTCGACGTGATGGCCAAGATCGGTAAGCGCTCGAGCGAGGTGGCGGGTGTAGACGCCTTGGCCGCCGCAGTGGGCCTTGCCCCGATAGGTGAGCAGTGCGATGCGCAGCGATGCGCCGGGCGCTGGCCGAGTGCGTGCAGTCATGTGGTCCCGATCTGGCTTGTGGAGGGGGAGGTGGCGTACACCAACGTCAACGCGGTGCGAAACCGCCAGAATCAATAACAAATGTTATCGGGGTCTTTGTTCCCGAACGCAGCCCGTGACCTTCCCGCCTCGGTCCGTCCTCGATCTTCCCCGCGTTCTCACCGACTCACGACCCGGAAACCGGGAACCAGATCGGTGAGAACGGAGGGGTTAGAGGTTCGCGGTTCGGCGCACCTGATTCGAGCCGTTGCCGCGTTGGACGAAGTTGACCCCGAGGGTGCCGCGGCTGAGATCCTCAAGCGCCGGGCACGGATCGAGCGATGGAGCGGCCAGAAGCGCCCCAAAGGTGACCCGCACCCCGCTGTCGGCTGCGACCAAGCGTGGCTGGACTTGCCACGTCTCAACGAACGAAAGATTGAGGCGGGACCGATCAACGACTGCGCTTGCTGGGCCAATACGCCAGACCTCGTCGCTGTTGTTCACAATGCCGGCCCGGACCTCGAACGTGCATCGGTTCAGGCCGTCCTCGGTCACCGTTGTCACGACTTCTTGCGTGTCGATCGCCATATCAATGTCGGGTCCGCCGTTGATCCAGCCGAACCACACGAGCGGGACGAATGCAGCCAGCAGCAACGCACCGAGCACCGCAGCGACTCGGCCGAATGCGGTTGTGTCCTGCATGCCGACGGGAACGTCGACATAGTCGGGTGTGGCGCCTTCGTAGCGAGAGACGACGTCTTTCTTTGCCCGCCAGGCCTCGCGCCGCATCATCTCGAGCTCGGCGTGGTCTGCGGTCAGCGTGTCGA
Source organism: uncultured Acidimicrobiaceae bacterium (assembly GCA_964513315.1). Classification (GTDB taxonomy): domain Bacteria; phylum Actinomycetota; class Acidimicrobiia; order Acidimicrobiales; family UBA10347; genus UBA10347. Next base: position 13,751 of record CAZEMU010000103.1, read on the forward strand.
AGTCGGCACCCTCACGAACGAGTTCTGCCGACCGTTTGGAGCGGGCCTGAAGTCGCTCGAACGCGTCTTCGAAGCGATCGCGTGCTTCGCCTGCCGGATCGACAGGCGGCTCGGTGACGTCGTCGCCAGCCATGGGACAGGATATCCGAACCCCGCGATCTGTGCCCGAGGCGAGACGCGACAAGTCCCGGGCCGAAGCCCGGGACTCGTCATCTTGGAGGGAACTCGTTTGGGACTAGCCGATGACGGCGACTCCCGTTGGGGCTGCTGGGCCAGCGCCCAGGCTCTGGACGGTGTGGTCGGCGATGCCGTCAGGGACCTCGGACACGAGTGGCTTGATGGCGAACGGTGCCGGGCTGTCATCTGGATCTGGTTCGACGCTGATCACGATGGTGGCGTCGGTCAGGTCGGTCGGGAAGGTCACGCCGTCGGGGGCGTTCACGATGAAGTCCTCGCCGGGGTAGGGAGGGCCGCCCTGGTCGCCGCTGAAACCGTCGAAGTCATCAGCGCCGCTCGCCGAGGTGAAGCGGCCGGTCGTGATGGGCTGACCGTCGATGACAGCCCAGCCCTCGTAGTGCCAACCTTCAGGCAACTCGGGCAGGTCGAGGCCAGCAGCGAGGGGCAGGTCAATGAACCAGACACCGCTGAGTTCGTTATTGCCGTCGCCATCGGTGGGCGTGCCGAGGATGTAGAGGCCTGAGGCGTCGGCGAAGTCGGTGCCGAGTGCTGCCGGGTGAGCGATCGTGAGCTCGGCGACACCGTCAACGATGTCACCACCGAGGACCTTGGTCGGTGCTGGAGCGGGATCGGGGTCAACGGTGGGTTCGATGCTGATCACGACGGCGGTGGCGTCGGTGCCTTCGGGCAGCACGAACTGGTGGTCGCCGCCATCTTCGGCAACGATCGAACCGTCAGCGTCGAGGTTGAAGCGGCCGGTCGAGACAGGAGCGCCATCGACGATGACCCAACCCTCATAGACCGCAGCATCGCCGAGCGGCTCAAGCCCAGCGAACTCGAGCGCCAGCACCGGGCCGTCGTGCTCTTCGTCTTCCATGGCGTCGTC
>CAZEMU010000104.1:0-14812 GCA_964513315.1 uncultured Acidimicrobiaceae bacterium
CGACTCCACAGCGGCTGAGCCAGAAGGCGGTGGAACTCGTGGCCTGAACGTTTCCCGCCGTTCCGGCCAGTCGCTCCGTTGCTGTCTCAGCGGCTGTGAACACATCATGCAGAAGGGCTGTTACACGGCTGTTACACAGCTTGAAACAGGCCTTGGACGAAGTGAAACAGCCCTCCTCGGAGCCGACACAAGCGCCGAGAACGTTGATGTGCGAACGATTCCCGCAGTGGACGTCAACAGCCGACGGGCAAACGCAAGCTGGGTATGGGACCGGCGGCCCATTGTTGATGGCGTTCGACTGTGACCCTCGTCATGGGCCTCGTTGGGTGGCGTGAAAGTCGCCCGCGTACGGCACCATGAGAGGTGTGCAGAACGCCGACATCCTCGTTATCGGAGCTGGCCCCGCAGGTGCCGCTGTCGCGATGCGGGCCGCAGCGGGCGGCGCCAAGGTCGTCGTCTTCGACAAGGCGCCCTATGGCCGTGACAAGGTCTGTGGTGACGGGCTAACTCCGCGAGCGATCGCGGCACTCAACGAGCTGAACATACCGCTCGAAGACGCCCACCGGATCGAGGGGCTGCGCATGATTGCGAACAGCACCGAACGCGAGCTCGATTGGCCCTCCGGCACACGTTTCCCCGACCATGGAGCCGTCTGGCCACGCAAGCGCCTCGACGCAGCCCTCATCGACGGCGCCATCGAAGCTGGCGCCGACGTTCGGTGGCAGTCCGAGGCACTCCCCGTCCTCGACGACGGCCGGGTCGTTGGCGTCGAGGTCGGCGGAGAACAATGGCGCGCACCGCTGGTCGTGCTCGCCGCTGGCGCTCCTGGCGCCGCCGCACGACGCCTTGGGGCCGAACGGGTCCAGGACGAGCCATTCGGGCTTGCCATCCGCACCTACGCAGAATCCCCCCGCCACGCCGACGACATGCTCGAAGCCTGTCTGACATTGCAGGACGAAGACGGCACGCCGGTTCCGGGCTACGGCTGGATGTTCCCCGCCGGCGACGGAACCGTGAACATCGGCGTCGGTGCACTGAGCACGATGAAGGGCTTCAAGAAGCTCAACCTGAACACGCTGCTCGAGAGCTATCACTCGCTCGTGCGAGACAGCTGGTCACTTGGCCCGTACCTCGAACGTCCTCGGGCATGGCGCCTACCGATGAGTGCACAGCTGCGCCACGGACCCGGCTGGGTCGCCATTGGCGACGCCGCCGGTCTGGTCAACCCGATGAATGGCGAAGGCATCGACTACGGACTCGAAAGCGGCATCATCGCTGCCGACTTCTTCCTCGAAGACCCAGCAACGACCCCTGACCGCTACGACGTCGCAGTCGCCGAGCGCTTCGACGGCTTCCTTGCCACCGGACGCCGGTTCAGCTTCCTGATCGGACACCCCTGGATCTTGCGCTCCGGGCTGCGTTTGGCGGTCGGCACTGATGCACTCGCCAACATCACGCTGCAGGTCATGGGCAACCTCGTCGACGGCGACACACCAGGTGCAGCCGGCCGAGTGTTTCGAGCGACCGAACGAGTGCTCGCAACCGCAGACCCGCTCTTGCGCCGCAGTCGAGCCGCCGCATAGCCAACCAATACCCAACCAGGGCTCAAACTGGCGCAGTCTGAGCTGCGCCGCTCGCTAGGTTGTGAGGCCACGAACTCGCTACCGGTCCGCGGAGGACACATGCGCTGGTCAAAACTGTTCGCTCCAACCTTGCGCGACGCTCCGAGCGACGCAGAGGCCGTGAGCCACAAGCTGCTGCTGCGTGGCGGGTTCGCTCGTCAGCTGTACTCGGGCCACTACTCGATGCTTCCGCTCGGCTGGAAGATCCACGAGAAGATCGCCGACATCATTCGGCTGCACATGAACGCCATGGGCGCCCAAGAGTTCCACCTGCCTGCGTTGCACCCGGCGCGTATCTGGAAGCAGTCCGGACGCTGGGAAATCATGGGCGACGAGATGTTCCGCATGCAGGATCGCAAAGGTGCCGACCTCGCGCTGGGCATGACGCACGAAGAGATTTTCGCCGGCCTCGCCGTCGAAGTCAGCTCGTACCGAGACATGCCGCAGCAGTGGTACCAGATCCAGAACAAGTTCCGTGACGAACCGCGCCCCAAGAGTGGCTTGCTCCGTGTCCGCGAGTTCTACATGAAGGACGCCTACAGCTTCGATATCGACGAAGTCGGTCTCGACGTCAGCTTCGACGCGTACCGCGATGCGTACATCCAGATCTTCAAGCACCTCTCGCTGCCCGCGGTGCCGGTCGAGGCGTCGTCTGGTGCCATGGGCGGCTCCGGTTCGAACGAGTTCATGGTTCCGTCGTCAGCTGGCGAAGACGACGTCGTTATGTGCGACGGCTGTGGGTACGCCGCCAACGTGGAGCGGGCGACGTCTGCCCTCCCTGCGATTGCGGACGAAGCTGGCCCGGACGCGCCCGAGCTGTTCGACACGCCCGGCGTACGCACGATCGCCGCCTTGGCTGAGTTCGAGGGCGGCGCCGAAGCCACACGCCAGATCAAAACCATGGTGATGGTGGCCGACGGGGAAACCGTGCTGGCGCTGGTCCGAGGCGATCATGGCCTCAACGAGCAGAAGCTCATCGACGGCCTCGGCGCCGTCGCGATCCGCCCCGCCTCGCCCGAAGAAGCCCACAAGCTGCTCGGTGCGATGCCCGGCAGCCTCGGTGCCGTGGGCGTCGAGGGCGTCCGCATCGTCGCCGACCACGCGCTATCTGGCCGCACGAACATGACGACCGGCGCAAACATCGACGACAAGCACTACCGAGGTGTCTCGCTCGAGCGTGACGTCGCCGTCGGCGAATGGCTCGATCTGCGCACCGTCGAAGCCGGCGAACCGTGCGTCAGCTGCAACAACGAACTCCACATGGTTCGTTGCATTGAGTCGGGCCACATCTTCAAGCTCGGCCGCAAGTACGCCGAAGCGATGGGGCTTTCGATCCTCGACGAGAACGGCGACAAGCGCGTGCCCATCATGGGCAGCTACGGCATCGGCGTTGGCCGTGCGTTGGCCGCCATCATCGAAACGCACCACGACGACAACGGCGTCATCTGGCCAGTGGCCGTCGCACCGTTCGAGGTCGCGATCGTCGCGGTCAGCATGCGCGACGAAGCCACCGTCGAAGCCAGCGAAGCGATGTACAACGATCTCCGCGCCCGCGGCATCGACGTTGTTCTGGACGATCGCGATGCCCGCGCTGGAGTCAAGTTCTCCGACGTTGAGCTCATCGGTATTCCGTGGCGGATCACGCTCGGCCCTCGCGGCGTCGAGGCTGGCAATGCCGAACTGACCGACCGCTCGACCGGCGACACCGTCGAGATGTCCATTGCAGACATCGCTGAACATGTCGCTGGGCTCATCGAAGTCGCTCGGATTCCCGAGGGCGCCGAGCCGATTTTCCGGTAACCGCCGGGCGACGGTTCCCAGCGAGACTCCACAGCCGTTGCAGCCATCGGCTCTATGCTGCGGCCGTGCGTCCAGATCTGTATCGCCTTGAAACGCTGACCCTCCATGCAGGGCAGGAACCCGATCCCACAACAGGGGCTCGTGCCGTTCCGATCTACCAGACGACGTCGTACTCGTTCGAGTCCGTCGATCAGGCAGCTGCGTTGTTCAACCTCGAGCAACCGGGCCACTTGTACAGCCGCATCTCCAATCCGACGGTTGCGGTGCTCGAGGAACGGCTCGCCGCACTCGAGAACGGCAGCGGGACCGTCGCCACGGCGAGCGGCCAAGCCGCTCTGTTCTTGGCGATCGCAACGCTGACCGGCGCAGGCGGCCACATCGTGGCGAGCCGCAACATCTACGGCGGTAGCCACCAGATGCTCAACGTCACGCTCCCCCGGTTCGGGATCACGACGACCTTCGTCGACCCTCGTGACCCTGATGCATTTGCGGCAGCGATCACCCCGGACACCAAGCTGGTGCTGGCCGAGATCACGGGCAACCCGGGCCTCGAAGTACTCGATGTCTCCGCAGTCGCCGACGTTGCGCATGCGCATGGTCTGCCGCTGATGGTCGACAGCACGTTCACGACGCCGTATCTGATCAAGCCGATCGAACATGGCGCCGACATCGTCATGCACTCCGTCACCAAGTTCCTGGGCGGTCACGGCATCGCGGTCGGCGGCGCAATCGTCGACGGCGGCCGATTCGGCTGGACCTCGACCGACCGGTTCCCGACCTTGACCGAGCCCTACGCCGGCTATCACGGGCTTGCGTTCGCGGACGAGTTCGGGCCAACCGCGTTCTCGGCGCGTGCCCGCGCCGAAGGGCTGCGCGACTTCGGCGCAACGATGAGCCCCGGCAACGCCTTCCATCTTCTCCAAGGCGTCGAGACGTTGAGCGTCCGCATGCAACGCCACGTCGAGAACACCCACGCCGTGATCGACGCGCTGCTCGACAACGATGCCGTCGCATGGGTCCGACACCCGTACGTACCCGAGCACCCCGACCACGACCTCGCCAAGAAGCTGCTACCTCGCGGGGCTGGCGCGATCTTGAGCTTCGGCGTCAAGGGTGGCCGCGAGGCCGGACGAGCCTTCATCGAATCGGTCAAGCTCGCCTCGCACTTGGCCAACGTCGGTGACGCCAAGACCCTCGTGATCCATCCAGCGAGCACTACACATCAACAGATGAGCGCCGAAGACCTAGACCAAGCCGGTATCGGCGAGGACCTCGTGCGCCTGTCCGTTGGCCTCGAACACGCCGACGACATCATCGAAGATCTCTCACAAGCCCTACGGAGAGCCCAAAAGGTCGCAGGAGGAGCGCGCTGATGGCTGCGTTCACGATCGGCTCAATGACCGTGTCGGGCGCTTCCGGTGGCCGCGATATCGACGGAGACGGACCGCTCGTCGTTCTGGTCCACGGAGCGGCCATGGACCGAAGCGTCTGGTCCCTCCAGACCCGCTGGCTCGCCCACCACGGCGTCGCCGCATTGGCGGTCGACCTGCCCGGCCACGGTGCATCGAACGAAGACGAACGCGGGTCGATCGAGGACTACGCCGACTGGCTCGCTGAACTCGTCACCGGTGCCGGCCGTCCTGTCCACCTGGTCGGACACTCCATGGGCACCTTCATTGCCCTCGAGGCCACCTCGCGTGCGGACGTTGCTTCGATCACGCTCGTCGGCACCGCCGCATCGATGCCCGTGCACCCCGCACTGCTCGAAGCCGCCGAAGCCAACGACCCACTCGCTGCACAGCTCATGAGCGGCTGGGCGTTTGCGGCGACGAGCCGGACCGGACCGCACCCGTCACCGGGCGCATCGATGGTCGGTGGCACCCAGGCGATGATTGCCCAGGCCGCACCGGGCGTTTTGTACCACGATTTGGCCATGTGCGCGGCCTATTCCTCGGCACCCTCGACCGCCGCGACCGTCACGATTCCAACGACATTGCTGCTCGGCCAGGCCGACAAGATGACACCGGTCTCCAACGCCAAGGCGGTGATCGAAGCAATCGAGCACGCCAACGTCGTCGTCGTGGCTGGCGTCGGTCACATGGTGATGATCGAAGCACCGATCGAGACCCGTCAGACGATCGCAGACACGGTCGCTGGCGCCAACGCTGACCGCTGAACCAATGTCCGAGATGTCGCCACCCAAGGCTGAGCCCGCCCTCAAGCCACCCAAGGAAGCCCGAGTCGGCCTTCCACGTCCGTCGGGCAAACGCTGGGGCATGAACCCCGAGGACCGCATGCGGGTCATGGAAGCCTGCTTGGTGCTGCCGGGCGCCGGCTGGCTCATGCACTTCGCGCTGATGATGGCGATGTCGGTGATCGTCGCGATCATGGGCCTGAGCGCCAACTCGCCAGCGTTGGTGATCGGCGCCATGCTCATCGCCCCGCTCATGACGCCGGTACTCGGTATCGCTGCGTCCATTGCTATGGCACTCGGCGACGCGATCGCCCGCTCAGCTATCACTGTCGGGTGCGCCACGGTCGGTGCCATCTTCGTCAGCTGGCTGATCGCCGGCGTGTTGCCCGGCGAGCTACTCACCAACGAGGTCCTTGCCCGCACCGCACCCGACGTACGCGACCTCGTCGTCGCACTCGCGGCGGGTGTCGCCGGTTCCTATGCGACTGCTCGACCTGACGTATCGAGCTCGCTCCCGGGTGTCGCGATCGCGGTCGCCCTGGTGCCACCGCTTGCCGTCGCCGGTATCACGTTGCGAGCCGGCGAGACCGCGTTGGCTACCGGCGCGCTCTTGCTCTACGGCACCAACCTCGCGGCCATTGTGACGGTTAGCACCGTGATCTTCGTCGTCGCCGGCTTCGTCCCCGGGCGTCGGCTTGTCAGCATGGCGCCTCGCGTCGTAGCAGGTGGTCTCATCGGGCTCGGCATCGTCGTCGTTCTTGCGGTGCTCCTCGCCACCCGGAGTATCGAAAGCGGCAACCGCGCCCGACAGGTGTCCCAGATTCGCGAAGCCACCTCGACATGGCTCGGCAGTTCCTTCGACGAAGCAGAGGTCGTCGACGTTGACGGCAACATCGTCCGCGTGCGCATCACCGGGCCGACCGAACCGCCGCCGTCGAGCGCGCTCGCCCGTGAGATCGAGGACATCCTCGGCGAGACGCCGGACCTTCGCGTCACGTGGTTCCAAGGTCAGACGAATCAGTCGCTCCAGGCCGCCGAAGCTGCCGATGCGGCCGTGGCCCGTTGGCGGTCCCAAGAACCAGCGGTGCGCACTGCCATCCAGCAGTGGTTCGACGGCGCACCTGGCGATGCCACCTATGAGATCACCGACCTTACGATCGACTCGTCGGGCATTGCGTTGTCGTTCGCATCGCCGCAGGGACCAGCGCCGTATGACGACCTGGTGTCGCTCGTCAACGACGCACTCGGTGAGCCCGTCCCGATCACCTTCGATTGGCGCGACTTGTCCGCCGAGGCCGCCGAGGCGGCGAGAGCCACGATCGCAGAAACCGAATCTGCGCTCCGCTTGGCGGTGCAGGATTGGGCCGCCGAACGCAACGTTGACTTCGAGTCGGTCCGGTTCGACGGTGAGCGAGCCGTGATCGATCTGGTGGGCGAGGCCTATCCCGATGGTGACGACCTTGATGCCGAGCTTCGAGAGATCCTGCCCGCGGGAGCCGACTTGCGGGTCTACTTCATCGAGCGAGAGCCGGTTATCCCTGCGCCGACGCCAGAACCAACCGCTACGCCAGTACCCACGCCCACGCCCACGCCTGAGCCGACAGCGACACCTTCACCGACGCCAGATGCCGAAGCGGGCCCAGACGCCGAGGCACCCGAGCCGACGCCGACGTCGGGCAACTAGGCAAACGCGTCGTCGAGCAGGCGCAGGAACAGCCCAGAACGGACCTTGGGCACGAAGTAGGTCGACTTCGCTGGCATGGTCATGCCGCTATCGGCCACCTCGACCATGTCTGCGATCGTTACCGCAGGAACGAGAATCGGCACCCGGCCGCGGCTCGCAGCGTGGGCAGCGACCGCATGACCGTCCCCCTCGTCGGGCATGTACTCGACATCCGCCTCGTTGTCGTCGCGCCGCACGATCGCCGCAACGATCTCGCGTTCGACAACTGACGGATCGAGCGAGCCGAGGCGAACGAGCGCACTCCCCGATGCCGGAGGTTCGTCGAACCGCACGGTGTGCCATGCTCCGGCGGCGCCGATCTCGACTGAGCCGGCGACGGGTTCACGTTGTTCGTCGTGGGTTTCGACGACGAAACGTCGCCTGACACGGGCGATGAACGTTGCTTCGTCCATGCCCGCTGGCAGTTTCACTAATCGGTGGAAGCCGCGAAGCTGCAGAACCTCGGGGGCAAAGATCGCAACCAGCACGGGCACGTCGATGCCTTCGGCCAAGAGCTGCGCATTGGCCGCGGCCCGATGGTGTCCATCGATGATGAATAGGTCGTCGTTGATAAGGCTGGCGTTGATCTCGTCGACCCGCTCCGGATCGGTCACGCGCCAGATGCGCTGCGTAAGCCCGTCGGCACCCGTATGTTCAACGATCGCTTGTTCGGCGTCGATGCCGCGTAGTGCGGCATCGAGGCGGGCGCCGCGTTCGAGCGTGCACGCAACCGGGCTCGACGCGGCCCGCACGAAGCGGAAATGCTCAGCAAGCAGGGCCGCTCGTTCAGGACGGATCGCCTCGTGCGGCTTCGCGGTGCGCTGAAACTCGTGTCCACTGACTTCGGCGACGACACCACGTTGGTGGTGCGTTGCCGTTGCAAGTTCGTAGACGAGCAGCGCGGGCTCTTCGGCAGCGGCAAAGACATCGGCGGCCAACAGCTCTTCGAGCGCAGCACGGCCCCGACGGACGAGGGTTGCGTTGTCGACGGTGTCGGCATCGTCTTCGTCGGGTGCCGAGCGGGTGACATGCAGGTAACAGAGCGGATGCTCGCTCCGGTACTGGCGTCGTTGCGGCACCGTGAGGGCGTCGTAGGCCGGCGAGACAACGTCGCCAACGCGATCTTGGCGAACGACTTGGCCTCGAAGCGGGCCCACAGCAACCATGGCGTCTCCGAACGGGCAGTTGGACGGTCTGCCAGTATGCCGGGCACCGTCAAGCGCGAAGGTTCCGGATCGACAAGGACATGTCCTGCGGTCATGACATGAGCTTCGGCGTCGAGGGACTTTCCGCCCAGATGTTCCTCAACCCCCTCGACGATTTCGAGCACCCGACGAGCGACACGGCCCGGTTCTGGATTAATGCGCCCCATTGGCCCCAGCCGGAAGGGAAAGAGATCTGGTGTCAGATGTTCAGCGAGCCTGAGGCTGGCTCAGACCTGGCGGCGGTCGCAACGGACGATGGAGCAGGGTCTCAGCTGGAGCGAGTCTCGGCGGGCAGGTTGATCTCGCCCGGCTTGAGCGGCCACCAGCGGAGCTCGAGGGCGACCCACAGAAGTCGGCTCCGGGCGTAGAAGGTCAGCGGCACGAAGAGTGCGACGGCGAGCGCCGGTACCAGGATTCCCCATACCGAAGCACGGCCCTCGGTGGCGATGAAGCCGATCGTCAACACGAGGAGCAGGCCGCCAAAGGCAACGATGGTGTTCAAACCAATACCGCCGATGAACGAACCGACTTGGCGCTCCAGATCGAGTTCACACTTGGGGCATGTGTCCTCGACGCTGGCCACGTGGCGGCTAATCCCCTGGAGGCCACAGACAGGACATCGCCGCCGTAGCGCCCGCGCGATACCGATCCAGACCCGGTAATCGGAGGCAGCTTCGGGCATGCGGGGACCGTACCCGTTGCCACGGTCGAACGTGTGTTCTATCGTTGGTGTATGCCCACCAGCTGTCTCGCGCTCTCGTCGTCGGGGTCTCCACCTGCAGCCACCCAGCAGCCAACGCTCTGGGGACACTGCCCGCTGCGAGTGAGCCCCGTCGACGCGACGTGGGAGGCACTCGACTCGACGTCATCGATCTTGCATCAGCCGCACTGGCTCATGGGTGCTGATCGGGCATTCCACGAGGTGCTCGACGCGACGGAATGGCGCTCCATGCGGCGACCGATGTACGACCGAGTGGTCGACGTTCCGCGACTGATCGCGACCGCGCGGCGTGGCGACGTTGCCAGCGAAACGGCCCTCGGCACCATCGTTCTTGGCGTCGAACACCTCTTGGGTGGAACGGCGGACCACGTTGGGTTGAACCTCTATCGCTCGGGAGCCGACTCAGTGACCTGGCATCGAGACCGGATCGGACGCCAGCGAGACTGGTCCGTCATTGCACTTGTGTCGCTTGGCGGGCCGAGAGTGCTCAGTGTGCGGCCGTGGTCAGGCACGAGACATCGGGCAAAGACACGCCACATCCATCTCGCAAGTGGCGATCTCCTCGTCATGGCCGGGGCCTGCCAACGCGATTGGGAGCACGCCGTCCTCAAGACGACATCAGCGGCACCCCGCATAAGCATTGCCCTCAGAAGTCGACAATTTCCCCAGGGTCCACTCTTTAAACACCTGGGGGTGCCACCATTGACGGATTGAGGTCCAGTACCGTGAAGCTGCGGGCGGTCCGGAGGTCGCAAGTGAAGAATATCAGGGTCCTACTTTTCGTCGCATTCGCCATGCTCTTGAGCGGATGTGGACTCTTCGGGGGTGACGACGCCAGCACTGACGTCACCTCAACAGCCGAAGAGTTCGAACCAGAACCAACAGCAAACGTCGTACAGGCTGTGCCGGTTGATGGCACTGACGATACCGATGCGTCTCCAGCGCCGACCGCAGTTGCGGCTGCGCCGTTGCCGACGGCGGTCACGATCCCGTCCTCTGACGATGAGGCTGCGGCAGCTCCAGTCGATCGCACGCAGCCATCGTCCTACGTCGTCCAAAGCGGCGACGTGCTCGGCCTAATCGCCGAGCGCTTTGACGTCGATATCGCGGAACTGCGTCGGGTCAATGACCTCAGCGGGAACCTCATCCGTGTCGGCCAGACGCTGACCATCCCCGCCGACGACGGCCCGACCACCTCGACCGATCTGTCGGCCGACGAAACTGACGAGTCCGACGAAACGGCCTCGACGCCAGCTGGCAGCACCACACCGTCGACGCCATCGCCGACGCCAACACCCGTGTCCTGCGGTGCAAATGCCGTGGGTCACTGTGTGCAGTCCGGCGACAGTCTGCTCGGCATCGCCTCCCAGTACGGCACCACGGTCGATGCACTTCGCTCGTCCAACCCGTCAATCGTCGGTGACACGATCCGCATCGGCGATCTCTTGACCGTTCCAGGTCAGACTGCGTCGACCGGCACAACCGGCGGAACGACAACCGGCTCCACGACCGGTACGACTACAACGGAACCTACCGCAATCCCTGCACCGCAGAGCGATGCCGATTGCGCAGCTCGCAACATCGAGTTCCCGTACTTCCACGCTGCTGACGGCCTTTGCTACGCAAACCCAATCGGCGGCGGTGGTGACACCGCTGGCGGTGGCGACACGCTCAACACCGGTTCCACTGACGTGAGCACCGAGGACGCACGCTTTGTAACAGTCGCCATTCCGTCTGGCCAAGTGTGCCCCGACTCTGCGCCGTACTACGGCCAGTTCGAACGGGACAATGCCATCATCGACGGCCCGGCGTGCTACCCCGCTATTGCGGTCATCGAATCAACGCCAACGCCCGGTCCGACCTCGACACCAAGCGTCATCACGATCGACTACGGCGATGGTCCAGACTGCGATGACTGGGAAGTTGTCATCCCAGCAACGAACAAGTGCTGGCCAGGTGAGAACGCCACCGACGCACAGGTCGAAGCAGGTCGCGTCAAGGCTGACAGCTGATCGCCGCTACTCGGCCACTCGGTTGCTTCGCCTCTAACGGCATCCGTTCATGCGTGACGACCTGATCAACGTTCCACGACCGCAGCGAGCGCCGCTCGCTGCGGTTGCGCGTCGCATGGGCTTCGCCGTGGCGTTGGTGCTCTTCGTCGCCTGCGTTGCGTGGCTCAACCGGTCCGGCTACGACGACGGAACAGGTGGCTCGATCAACTTCCTCGACGCCGTGTACTACGCGTCGGTCACGGTGACCACGACTGGCTACGGCGACATCAGTGCCGTCTCCGACCAAGCACGCGTCGCATCGATCCTGCTGATCATGCCCGCCCGCATCGTGTTCCTTATCTTGGTCGTGGGAACCACCGTCGAGGTCCTCACCGATCAATCACGCGAGTTCCTGGCGACACGCCGTTGGAGGAAAAAGGTGGACAACCACATCGTGGTCTGTGGCTTCGGCTCAACGGGCCAAAGCGCAGTAGCTGAGCTGCTCAACCGAGGCATTGCTCCGAGCGAGATCGTGGTCGTTGACACCGACGACGACGTCATCGAAGAGGCGTTGCGCGGCGGCTTCGTGGCGATTCATGGCGATGCCAGCCGCAACGAAGTACTCGCCGAAGCAGCCGTCGACCGGGCGCGCGCCGTCATCGTTTCACCGAACCGTGACGACACAGCGGTCCTGACGACCCTGACGATCAGAGAGCTCAACCCGACCGTCCACATCGTTGCTGGCGGCCGTGAACAAGAGAACATGCACCTGCTGCGCCAGGGTGGTGCGAACGAGGTCATCGACGCCACTGCGGCCGTTGGTCGCATGTTGGGCCTGGCCACCACTGCACCAGGTGCGGTGACTATCATCGACGAGGTGCTCGATGCGGGCGACGGACTGGAGATCAGGGAACTCCTGATCGGACCCGATGTTGACGTCCCTCCGGAGTGCACGATTCTCGCCGTGATCCGAGACCAAAGGCGCCTGGTCGGACCGCAGGCCGAGACCCCGCGCTTCGGCGATCGGGTCGTCGTTCTTGTTCAGAACGACGACTGATCGGCCGCCGAGCAGTTCTACGTGAGGATGCCGATCGCTCGATCGACGGCGAAGTAGATCCCGACAGCGAACCCCAGCCCAAGTGCAGCGAAACCTGCGGGCGCGAGCGACATGTACCGAGGGCCGCGCTCACGGAGCAGGGCCAAGATTGCGCCCATCGCCAACCCGGCGACGAGCCCACCAATGTGGCCTCCCCACGAGATGCCTGGGCGGAAACTGAACATCACGTTGATGAGCAGGAGGCCCCCAAGGCCGCTGCCCATCACGCTCATGCCAGACATGCGTTGCAGGATCGCCATCGCACCCATCAGCGCGAACACGGCGCCGCTTGCGCCCACGGCTGACGCACGGGGCTCGGCAAGCAACGCTCCAAGGCTTCCGCCCAAGATGCCCGTGACATACATCGCGCCAAACCCGAGCGCGCCAAGACGACCCTCGAGGGATCGCCCGAGCTGCCAGAGCAACCACATATTGAAGCCGATGTGGATCAGGCCACTGTGCGCAAAGCCGGCGGTGATCGCCCGATACCACTCGCCGTTGAACTCCATCGCCGGAGCCCAAAGCGACAGTTCACGCGACGTCGTGCTGCCTGCGCCGGACATGAAGTTGGCGCCTTGCAGCACATCCCAGACGAATACTGCGCCACAGATGGCCATGATTGCTTTGGTGACCAGTGGCGGATGCCCGTGCATGGCGACCTGGACGGCGCGCTGCGCTGGCCGGGCCTCACGGACATGACCAGCAACGCAATCAGGGCAATGCCACCCGACGGACGCTTGGGTCATGCACGAGGTGCACATCAGCGACCCGCAGCGTTGGCAGGCAACGCCGCCCACTCGATCCGGATGCCGTTCGCAAGCCTGGGCTTGCACCGATTCACTCACGGACGCCACGCTAGCGACCGGCGCTGTCGCCCGGACCGCGGGTCGGTCAACGAGATCGCCGGATTGGGCACAGAATAGGTCTCGGGGCGAATACGGTATTGCCTCGGACAAGGCCGTATGGAGCAGTGTTGAGTCAGCATTTCGCGGGTTTCGATATCGGGGGCACCAAGACCCTGGCCGTCGTCATGAACGACGATCGAGAAGTCGTGCTTGAGCACAAAACGCCGCGCCCCAAAGGTCCCGACGAGACTGTCGAGCAACTGTGCGGCCTCGTGCGTCAAGCCGAGACGGAGATTGGCGCAACCGTCGACGCGGTCGGTGTTGGCATTGCCGGCGCGATTAGTCGTGCTGGCTCGGTGCAGTTCTCCCCCAACCTTCCTGAACTCGTCGACTTCCCGCTTCGTGCGCTCCTCCAAGAGTGCATCGACGTCCCGACGGTCGTCGACAACGATGCCACTGCAGCCACATGGGCTGAGCATCAGCTCGGCGCTGGTCAGGGCGTCGACGACCTGCTCTACGCCGCGCTTGGCACCGGTATCGGCACCGGCTTTGTCCTCGGCGGCAACATCTACCGAGGAGCGCACGGCTTCGCTGGCGAGTCGGGTCACATCGTCATCGATCGCCAGGGCGACACCCACATCAGCGGTGTGCAAGGACCCTGGGAGATGTACGCGTCTGGCAACGGTCTCGGAGCGCTCGCCCGCTCATGGGCAAACCAAGGGCGTTTGCCTGCGATCACCGAAGCGGCCGGCGGTGCCGATGCCGTGCGCGGTGAGCACGTCAGTGCAGCCATCGCCACCGGCAACACGCACGCCCTGGCGCTGCTCGACGCTTTTGCGGCTGACGTGGCGGTCGGCCTGACGAACCTGATCTATGTGCTCGATCCTGCTCGGATCGTCCTCGGGGGCGGCCTGGTGGAGATCGGCGAGCCACTGCGAGCGCACGTGCAAGCCCAGGTCGATGCGACGACGCTCGGCGGGGCGTACCGCCCCGACGTACCCGTGGCGCTCGCCGACCTCGGTGCTCGATCCGCGGCGTTGGGCGCAGCGATGCTTGCACGCGAGCTCCTCGACTGAGCCCGAAACGCGTCTCGAGCGCAAGCTGCGATCGATGCTCGTTGCGGTGTTCGCCGCCCAGGCGATCACGTGTGCGACCGTATCGCTGTTGGTGATGGTCGTGTCCTATTCAGGAACCGGGTCGTGCGCGATGACCAGTACCTAGGGCTCCTCAGAGACGGGCTTCGACGAGATCCAGGCTCAGTGACTTGAGCTTCGTCCACTCGAGGCGGAGCCAGGCGAACTGCTCGCGGTCGATCTGGAGCGCCGTGACGGGCATGAGCGCCGTCACCGTTGCGTTCCGGGGCTCGCCGGTAACGAGCGCACGCTCGCCGACCAGGTCGCCAGAGCGGAGCACGGCGACGCTCTCGTTGCCGCGGCTCACGGCTGCGCTGCCGGAGGTGATGAAGTAGGCGTTGTTGCCGTCGGTGCCTTCGGCGATGAGTGTCTCGCCGGAGCGGAAGTGTACGAGAGTGCCGACGCGTGCCATCGAGGCAATTTCGGCGGAGGTGAAGTGGCCGCTGAGCGCCGGCTCGACGGTGCGGATCGTGGTGGATTTG
>CAZEMU010000105.1:0-14482 GCA_964513315.1 uncultured Acidimicrobiaceae bacterium
CGACGCCGTCCGAGGACAACCGGGCTGCGCCGCTCCGATCTAGCATCGGCACATGTTCGCCCGACCGGATCGCTCCGTCGACCGTTTTGATGCTGACGCGACACGGTCGTTCACGCTCGCGGCCGAGTACTACACGTCACCGGCAATTGCGGAGCAGGAACGTGTCGCGATCTTTCAACGGAGCTGGCTCTACGTCGGCCTCGCCAACCAGGTCCATGGCGCCGGCGACTATCTGACCGCGGAGATCGGCGGCGAACGGATCTTCGTCATTCGCGGCGAAGACGACACGCTGCGCGGCTTCTTCAATGTGTGCCTCCACCGAGGGCACTCGTTGCTCGAAGGCTCCGGAACCGTGGGCCGGCTCATCACCTGCCCGTACCACGCATGGGCGTACGCCCCCGATGGCACGCTCGCCGGTGCCCGCATGGCCGACCGCATGCCCGACTTCGACTTCGCCGACTATCGCCTCAGCGAGATCGCAGTCGAAATCTTCTGCGGCCTCGTGTTTGTGAACCTCGATCCCGACCCTGCGCCGATGGACGAGGTCTACCCCGGGGCTTGCGACGCAGTCGACGCCATGGCCCCTGACCTCGCCGATCTGCAACCGGCCGACGTGTCGGTGTTCGAGATCAAGGGCAACTGGAAGAACGTCGGGGACAACCTGCTCGAGTGTTACCACTGCCATCCGGCGCACCGCGGCTTCGTCGAGCTCATCGACATGGACACCTACCGCAACGAAACGCACTCCGGCTGGTCGGTGCAAAGCGGCGGCTATCGCGACGGCAACGACACCTATGCGATCGAAGACGGACGACCGGGCTTCACGAGCCTGTTCCTCTGGCCCAACGTCTCGATCGGCCACATCCCCGGCCAACGCGGCGTGCTCGTCTTCCACTTCGAGCCGACCGGCATCGAGACCACGCACCAGACCCTTACGTTCCTGACGCCTGACGGCGAACTGTCCGAGAGCGAGGCCAAGGGCTTCGCCTTCTTCAACGACGTGCTGGGGCCCGAAGATGTCGCTTTGGTCGAGAACGTGCAGGTCGGACTGAACTCGATCGGCTATCACCAAGGCCGCTTCATCTGCATCCCTGACCGCCCCGAAATCAGCGAGCACGCCGTGCACCACTTTCATCAAATGGTGCTCGATGCGCTTGCGGAGGAATCCACATGACCGCACCTCTCATCGTCGTCTCTGGCCCACCCGGGTCGGGCAAGACCACTGTCGCCGCGCTGCTCGCCCAGCACTGGTCGAAGAGCGCGCACGTGCTCGGCGATCACTTCTTCCGCTACATCGTCGGCGACTGGAAAGACCCGTCGACCGTCGAGGCCCACGAGCAGAACGGCCACGTCATCACGATCAGCACCAACGCAGCAGCGGGGTATGCGCAAGCCGGGTACACGACGATGCTCGATGGCATTTTCGGGCCGTGGTTCCTCGGTGAAGTTCAGGCCGCTGCCGGCGAACTTGACCTGCACTACGTCGTGCTTCGCTGCGATGTCGAGACCGGGGTCGACCGCGCCTGTAACCGGGCCGAGGTGCCTGCGCCCGAGGCGGTCGTGCGCAAGATGCACGCCGACTTCGACCAGCTCGCGCAGTACGAGCCGTTCGTCGTCGACACCACCTCGACGACACCCGAGCAGGCTCGCGACGAGGTCATCCGGCGCTTCGAAGCAGGCGAACTCCGACTGGCTTAGCGAGACGGACCTCGCTGGGCCCAAAACGGTACCGAGGCGGGCCCGGCTCCAAAGAGCGGACCCACCTCGGCGGTGAGAAAAGGAATCCGGTGCCGGCTCGGACGAGCCCGGGCCGGGTCCCGTTTCAGATCATGAGCCAAGCCCTGCAAGGACCGCAGATTCGGAGGCCGAACGCAGCGTTTCGAGCGGAGCGAGAAAGGCGTACTACTCGGCTGCGGCGAAGCCCTTCTCGAGGTCCTCGATGATGTCGTCGATGGTCTCGATGCCGACCGAGAGACGGATCAGGCCCGGCTGGACGCCGGTGGCCTGCTGTTCTTGTTCGGTCAGCTGGCTGTGGGTCGTCGACGCCGGGTGAATGATCAGGCTGCGCACGTCGCCGATGTTGGCGACATGGCTGTGCAGCTCGGTGCCATTGACGAACTTGGCGCCTGCTTCCTTGCCACCCTTGATGACGAACGCAGGCACCGAGCAGAAGCCGCGGCCCTCGGTGTACTTGGCCATCCGCTCATGCCACGGGCTGGACTCGAGGCCGCCGTACTGGACGGACTCGACCTGGTCGTGACCTTCGAGGAACTGGGCGACCTTGAGTGCGTTGGCACAGTGACGCTCCATCCGCAAGCTCAGCGTCTCGAGACCCTGCAGGAAGTGCCACGCGTTCGTCGGCGACACGGCCGAACCGAGGTCACGCAGCAGCTGCACACGAGCCTTGATGATGAACGCGCCGTGGCCGAGCGCTGGCCAGTAGGACAGGCCGTGGTAGCTCGGATCGGGCTCGGTGAAGTTCGGGAACCGATCGTTCTGACCGAAGTCGAACGTGCCGCCGTCGACGATGACGCCACCGATCGAGGTGCCGTGGCCGCCGATGAACTTCGTCATCGAATGGAGCACGATGTCGGCGCCCCACTTGAGCGGGTTGATCAAGTACGGCGACGGCACGGTGTTGTCGACCATGAGCGGCACGCCAACGTCGTGAGCCACTGCAGCGACGCCTTCGATGTCGAGGCAGTCGTTCTTGGGGTTGCCGACGGTCTCGCCGTAGAAGACCTTGGTGTTTGGCTGGGCGGCAGCGCGCCACGCGTCGAGATCGTCAGGGTTCTCGATGAACGTGACCTCGATGCCCATCTTTGGCAGCGTGTAGTGCAGCAGGTTGTACGTGCCGCCATAGAGCGCCGACGACGCGACGATGTGGTCACCGGCCTCGCACAGGTTGAGCAGCGCGAGCGTCTCTGCGGCCTGGCCCGATGCAACGGCCAGGGCACCGGGGATGCCGACGGCGGTCTCGGTGCCACCTTCGAGGTCGCTGATGCGGGCCTCGAGCACACCTTGGGTCGGATTCATGATCCGGGTGTAGATGTTGCCCATCTCGGCCAGGGCGAACAGGTTGGCGGCGTGATCGGTATCACGGAAGACGAACGCAGTCGTCTGGTAGATCGGAACGGTCCGCGCTCCGGTGTCCGAGTCGGGCACTTGCCCTGCGTGTATCTGACGGGTTTCAAAACCTTGCGTCATGGTTGCTCCACATATTCTGTTGTTAGGAAGCGCTCATTGTCGACCATGGTGGTCGGGTTTTGCAAGGCGGCGTGGTGTGACGTACGCCTCAGTCGCGGAACTGAGCTCCGGGGAAGCGCTGCCTCTTGTTCAGGTAGGCCCAGCCTCCGGCACCCAGGAGCACTGCGCCGATCAGGAGCGCGGGCAGGTTCGAGGCCTCGTCGCTGTCGCCGTTGCCGCCAGCCTCGCTTGTCTCGTCGGACACGACCGTCGCCGGATCATCGGAGTCCTGCGCTGCAGCCAAAGGAGCCTGCGTCGCTCCAAACGAAGCCAAGACCAGCAACACGCTGGCGAGAAGTCGAAGGATCACCCCGCCAGTGTGGCAGTGCGGCCCCGTTGTTTGTAAGCGGCGCCAGCGGCGCGGTCTGGGCTATTCGAGTGCGCTTGCGATCTGGACCGCGGCGGTTGCCGGGGCACGGGTGCGGGCGGCCACCTCGCCGAGAATCTCCGCGTGGCGCTCGTCGGCCAACAACTCGTCGACCCGACGCTCAGCCGCAACCAGCAGCCGATTGCGTACCTCGACCAGATCCCGATCTTGGCGGCGCTGATCGAGCTGACCATTCTCCGCGATCGCGTCGCGATGACGCACGATGGCGTCCCACATCTCAGGAGCGCCCTCGCCGGTAAGCGCAGACGTCATAATGATCTCGGGCCGCAACCCAGTGCGCTGGTCCTGGCCGGTTGCATGGGACAGGTCGAGCATGATGTCCAGGTCGCGGCGCACATCGTTGGCGCCGGGCCGATCGGCCTTGTTGACCACGAACAGGTCGGCGAGTTCGAGCAGGCCGGCCTTGTTGGCCTGCACGCCGTCACCCATGCCAGGGGTGGCTACGACGACGGTGGTGTCGGCTGTGCCGGCGACGTCAACCTCGACCTGGCCAACACCGACAGTCTCGATGAGGACCGGGTTGTAGCCGCACGCGTTCAGCACGCGCACCACGCCAGGCACGGCGAGGGCAAGACCGCCCTGGTGGCCCCGGGTCGCCATCGACCGGATGAAGGTCTCGGGCGAAGCGACGTCTTCCATGCGAACCCGGTCGCCGAGAATCGCACCACCGGTGAGCGGCGACGACGGGTCGACCGCAAGCACTGCGGCGCGAAAGTCGAGCTCGCCGAGCAGTTTCACCAGCTGGCCGGTCAAGGTCGACTTGCCCGAACCAGGCGCACCGGTGATGCCGACAACGTGGCCGATTCCGGCAAGCGGGTGCGCAAGTTCAGCGATGGGCTCGGCGTGTTCGTTCTCACGCTCGATGTGGGTCAGGAGGCGTCCGAGCGCTCGGCGATCGCCATCGACGGCGCGCTCGAACAGTTCGGGAATCGGAAGGTCGCGGATGCTCACAAGGATGGGTGCAGCTTCAGTTCGGATGGATCAGCCGGCGCGTTCGGCCACGGCCGCACGCACCGCCTGAGCGACATCTTCGGCCGAAGCGCCTGTGCCGAGAATTGCGGCGACGCCCTGGTCGACGAGTGGCTGCACGTCCTCATCGGGGATGATGCCGCCAACGATCACCGGCACATCAAGGTCGGCTTCGGCCAGCGCTGCGACCATCTTCGGCGCAAGCGTGAGATGGCTGGCGTTGTGCATCGACAGCCCGACCGCATCGGCGTCTTCTTGCTCGACCGCATTGACGACGTTCGCATAGCTCTGGCGAAGCCCGAGGTAGATGACCTCCATACCTGCGTCACGCAAGATGCGGGCCACGATTTTGATGCCGCGATCATGTCCGTCAAAGCCGAGCTTGGCCAGCACGACGCGAATCGGATCATCACTCATAGAAGAACTTTCTGCGATTGGGTGAGGAGGGTCATTAGAGGACCACGCGCTCGACGTAGCCGCCGAACACGCCCTCGAGCGAGGCGACGATCTCGCCCTCGGTCGCAAACGTCTTCACGGCGTCGATGATCGACGGCATCAGGTTGATCTCTGGATCGGCGGCTTCAACGGCCAGACGATCGAGCACAGTGCGAACCGCATCGTCATCGCGCCGCTGCTTCACGTCGGCAAGACGCTTGAGCTGGTACTCCTCGACCTCGGGGCCGATGCGGAGCAGGTTGCGCTCGCCGTCGTCGCCGTCGGTGAAGTCGTTCACGCCGACGATGATGCGGCGACCGGCGTTGACCTCGCGCTCGAAGCGGTAGGCCGCGTCCGCGATCTCGCCGACGTAGTAGCCGTTCTCGATGCCGGCATAGGCACCTTCGAGGATCGAGTCGTTTCCGATCTCGAGCAGGTGAGCGAAGACGTCCTCGGCCTGGCGTTCCATCTCGTCGGTCATCCACTCGACGTATGGTGCGCCGCCGAGCGGATCGACGACATCGGCGACGCCGGTCTCATGGGCGACGATCTGCTGGGTGCGCAGCGCAATGCGAGCGGCGTCTTCGGTCGGCAGCGCCATCGCCTCGTCGTAGGAGTCGGTGTGTAGCGACTGGGTGCCACCGAGCGCACCGGCGAGAGCCTGGATCGCCACACGGGCGATGTTGATCTCGGGCTGCTGAGCCGTCAGCGATACACCGGCGGTCTGGGTGTGGAACTTCATGCGCATGCTGCGTTCGCTGGTTGCGCCGTAGCGCTCTTTCATCCACCGAGCCCAGATGCGACGAGCGGCGCGGAACTTGCCGATCTCTTCGAAGAAGTCGCTGTGGCTGTTGAAGAAGAAGCTCAGGCGGGGAGCGAAGTCGTCGATGTCGAGGCCAGCGGCCAGGGCAGCTTCGACATAGGCGAATCCGTTTGACAGCGTGAACGCCAGCTCTTGAGCGGCCGTCGATCCGGCTTCGCGAATGTGGTAGCCCGAGATCGAAATTGAGTGCCATTTCGGCATCTCGGCCGAGGTGAACTTCATCATGTCAGTGATGATTCGCATCGACGGGCGCGGCGGGAAGATGTACTCCTTTTGGGCCTGGTACTCCTTGAGAATGTCGTTCTGAATCGTGCCAGCGAGGGCCGAGCGCTCGACGCCGGTCTTCTCGCCGACGGCGACATACATCGCCATGATCATCGCTGCGGGACCGTTGATGGTCATCGAGGTCGAAACGGAGCCGAGGTCGATGTCGGCGAACAGGTCCTCCATATCGGCGAGCGTGTCGATGGCCACGCCACAGTGGCCGACTTCGCCGAGCGCCCACTCGTGGTCGCTGTCACGGCCCATCAGCGTCGGCATGTCGAACGCAGTTGAGAGGCCGTCGCCGCCGTTGCGCAAGATGTCTTTGAAGCGGGCGTTCGTGTCTTCGGCGGTGCCGAAGCCAGCGAACATGCGCATCGTCCATGGCTTGGACCGGTAGCCGGCGGCATAGAGGCCACGGGTGTAGGGGTACTGGCCGGGGTAGGGAGCGTCGCCATAGACGGCGTCGATCGGCACGCCCGACATCGTCTCGAACGGGCCCTCCCGCAGCTTCGATGCTTCGTAGGCGGCCTGCCACTGCTCATGGGCTTCGGTGTTCGCCTGCTCGGTGGCGTTCGAATCCTCGGTCATCGGTGCTCCCAGGTGTTCCTAGATACGCATGTAGTTGGATGTCCAACTATTGGGAACCCTACTGGCCCGGCGGGCGAACGATAGGGTCGGGTCGTGTTGGATTTCGATCCGATCGAGGAGGCTCGACGAAACTGGATGGAGCACGGTTGGGGCAGTGGTACCGCAATGGTCGCTGCGACGTCGATCACCCGGGCGCATCAGATCCTTTTGGGCCGCATCAATGCTGCGCTGCTTCCGCACGGGCTCACGTTCAGCCGATTCGAGTTGTTGGCGCTTCTGTACTTCTCACGCGAACGGCAGCTGCCGTTGGGCAAGATTGGCGCCCGTCTCCAGGTGCACCCAACGAGCGTGACAAGCCTGGTCGACCGGCTGGTCGTCGATGGCTACGTCGAGCGGCATCCGCATCCGACGGATCGGCGCACGACGCTCGCCGCGCTCACCCTTGCCGGCGCCGAGCTTGTCGTGGCCTGTGCTGCCGATCTTGAAGCGATCGACTTCGGCCTCGAGGGCCTCGACGAAGATGGTCAGGCGGCAGTTTCGGCGACCATCACGGAGCTCAGAGCCGCCTCCGACGGCTGGAAACCCTCAACCTCAACTTGAGGTTGATATTCGTTAGCCAGACCCTTTGGCGGTGGTTGAAGGTTGCCGATGAGGCTGATGTTGTATGACGCGAGCCATGAGAGCCTCACGTGAGGATGGGCTGAATTGCCTAGGGACTGAGGGCAAGTTTCGCTGGTCACCGGAAGCAGAACTGTCTAGGCTGACGTGTTGGTGCGCACGATGTCAGTCGCGCGCACGGGAGGAGAACACAATGCGTGCACAGCGCACTGCAAGCCGTTTGATTCGGCTCGCACTCGTATTGACTGCCGCCGTGGCTGTCTTTGCTGTTTCACTGCAGCTCGGCACTCGTGCTGACGCAGCCGGTCCGCCGTACAGCGGCCCACCGACCGAGCCCACTGGCCCGGCGTACTTTGGTCCAGCGCCGAACCCGGTGCCGTACTGCGAGAACCCCACCTACTTCGATCCGTTCCCCGAGAACGTGAACCCGATCGGCCGCATTGATGTCGACGGTGCACCAAACGCATCGGTCACCACCGACGGCATCACGATGAGCTTTGAGCTCACCGCCGAAGGTGCACCCGGTACGCAGTACCCAGGCTTCTTCCCCGAAGGCGCCGACGGCGGTGCTGGCGATCAGCCCAAGGGTGTCGAGATGGCCAGCGACGACGCAGCCACCGTGACCCTCTCTGAACCGCTCTTCTACACCCAGTGGGTGTTCACCGACGTCGACCGCTCCAACGAAGGCTTCGACGTCACCCCGATCTGGACCGACCCAGCAACACCGGGCCAGGTTGCGGTCTTTGGTGGCGACGCCAACTTCGACTTCACCGGCACGACGATCAACCTCGCCCAGTTCAACGACACTGACCAGGCTGGCCAGCCGAGCGAATCGATCAACGGGCGTGTTCAAGTCGACTTCCTCGGCGCCGTCCAGAGCCTCACCATGGTGCGCGACACCGGCAGTGGCCAGTCCGGCTTCGCCGTCGGTGGCGGTTGCTCGCCAATCGGTGTGGCCAAGGAAGTCACCGCTGGCCCAACCTGGAACGGTTCCAGCTTCGACGTGACCTACACCATCCGGGTCCGTAACAACCTTCCGTCGACCGCCACGCTCACCGCCGACGTGAACGCTGCCCTCGCAGCTGCTGCCAGCGGCACCTCCGCAGGCACGCCGGCCGGCATCGACATGACGAACATCCAGCTGACCGACCTGCTCACCGACGGCGCCTTCGCCTCGGTCACGGTCGAGTCGCTGACGAACACCAGTGGCAACATCACGGTCAACGACAGCTACGACGGTGACGGCGACGTCAACATCATCGCCGCCGGCGAAGTTGTCCCCGCCGAGTCCGAAGAAGAGTTCGTCATCGAACTCCAGTACACGCCCGATGCGGCTGGCGCCCTCGGCGACACCTGTGCTGCCGAGTATGAGCTGCTTAACAGCGCTGCTGGTTCCGGTACAGCATCCGGGGTTGAGGTGACCGACCTCTCCGACGAAGGCGTCGATCCCGACCCTGGCGTCGACAACGGTGACGGCGGAAACGACGACCCCACCGTGGTCACGTTCTCCTGCCCGCCGCTCGACGATCCTGCACTTGAGATCGTCAAGACGGTCGTTGCTGGCCCCGGCGGCACCTGCCCCGACTTCGCTGGCGGTGTCGCCGGCGACGGCGCAGCACTCAGCGTCTCCGACGGCGAGACCGTCACCTACTGCATCTCGGTCCGCAACACCGGTGCCGGCGACGCAAGCAACGTGGTCGTGACCGACCCAATGGCTCCCGCAAGCTTCGACGGCGCCATCGGCGATCTCGCTGCTGGCGTCGAAGCCGCACCACTCAGCTTCGACCTCGTCGTGGCCGATGGTCAGACACCGCTGCAGAACACGGCAACCGCTGCCGGCGACGGTCCGAACGGTGCGCTCACGCCCGTCACCGACACCGCCCTCATCCAGATCTCGTTGCTTCCTGATCCGGTCCTTGAGATCGTGAAGACGGTCATCGCTGGCCCTGGTGGCACGTGTCCTGATTTCGCTGGCGGTGTCGCTGGTGACGGCACGCCACTTGATGCGAACGTTGGCGACACGGTCACGTACTGCATCTCGGTGCGCAACACTGGTGCTGGCGATGCGACCAACGTCGTGGTCGCTGATCCAATCGCTCCGGCGAGCTTCGATGGCACGATCGGCGATCTCGCTGCTGGTGCTGAAGCTGCCGCGCTCAGCTTCGATCTTGTCCTTGACAGTGTCGGCCAGCTGGCCAACACCGCTGGCGTCGTTGGCGACGGCCCGAACGGCCCACTTGGTCCCGTGACCGACACCGCACTCGTCGACGTCAGCGAAGCCCCGGCTCCGATCCTGGCGATCGTCAAGACAGTCGTCGCCGGCCCGAACGGCACCTGCCCTGACTTCGCTGCCGGCGTCGCCGGTGATGGCACGGCCCTCGACGTCAACGTCGGTGACACCGTGACCTACTGCGTCGCAGTCCAGAACTCCGGCAACGCCGAAGCAACCTCGGTGACCGTGAGCGACCCGATGGCGCCAGGTCCGATCGACCTCGGCACGATCCCCGCTGGCGGCGAGGCTGCTGGCTCCTACGACGTGCTCGTCGAGTCCGACACGGCACCGCAGAACACCGCGACCGCAACCGGCAACGGCCCGAACGGCCCTGTCGGTCCAGTCACCGACACCGCCATCATCGAGGTCGCCGCACCGGTCCCATCGGTCACGATCATCAAGACCGTCGTGCCAGCCGGTGGCGACTGCGCAACAACCCAAGACGTCGTCGACGACGAGGTTGTCGCCAACGCCGGTGACCCTGTCATCTGGTGCTACGTCGTGACCAACAACGGCAACACGCCGCTGGCAGACGTCCTCGTGACGGACACGCCGGTCGGCTTCACGAACGTTGACCTCCTCACGACCCACGCTGCGGGCATTCCGTCGCTCGGCGTCGGCGATGTCGTGACCTTCCAGGTCGACGGCACCATCCCTGCCGGCGGCCTCGCCAGCACGGCAACCGTCGTCGGCGAAGCATCCGAGCCAGACGGCACGCTCATTGCGGGCATCGCTCCGGTGCAAGACGACAACGACGCTGGCGTCGACGAACTGTCGGCTAATGTCAGCCTCACCAAGTCCGTCAGCGATGCCGGTCCGGTTCCTGCCGGAACCGTCGTGACGTACACGCTCGTCGTGTCCAACGCCGGTCCCGATGCTGCCGAAGACGTCGTCATCGTCGACATGCTTCCGACCGGCGTCCGGATTGCGACCTTGCCCGATACTGCCGGCTGGGCATGCTCGAGCGTCAGCGCAACCGAGCTCCAGTGCGCGCGCGGCGAGGCCATGGCTTCGGGTGCGTCGGAGACGCTGACCTACACGGCAACCGTCACGGGCGGTGCCGACGTCTTGGTCGACCTGGTCAACACGGCGACGGTCACCACGTCGACGTCTGATCCGGACCCGACCAACAACGAGGACACCGACATCACGACCCGCTCGGCGCCTCCGGTGACCGTGCCGGCACAGCCAGAAGATCCAGGCCCGTTCACGCCACAAGAACCACCATCGGTTCCTGCGGCCCCTGTGCCGAGCCCACCTCTGGCAATCACGGGTTCCCAGTCCTCGCTGCTCGTCAGCATTGCGGCTGCGTTCCTGACCTTGGGCGGCATGCTCGCCATCGGCGCACGTCGCGCCGGCGAAGAAGACTGAGACTGCCGTCGGCGCTCGTTGCGCTGACAACAGAAACTGACCGCCTT
Source organism: uncultured Acidimicrobiaceae bacterium (assembly GCA_964513315.1). Lineage (GTDB taxonomy): Bacteria > Actinomycetota > Acidimicrobiia > Acidimicrobiales > UBA10347 > UBA10347. The sequence continues at coordinate 11,022 of CAZEMU010000105.1, forward strand.
TCGAGGTGATTCAGCCACGGTGATTGGTGCGCCGAGCACCCACCGTGGCTGAATTCGTTTTCGGCGGAAAAGATGAGACTTTTCTCTGGAGCGGGGCCGCTGCATGACCTACGCTCTGCCGTTAGGGCGGAAACCCGGGAGGGGCTATATCGTGAGGAAGTCGACTGCACGGCAGCGGCGTGGTTGGGCACAGCCACACCTATTGGTGCTGATCGTCATTGCACTCGTTGCGGCCACATTGGCTGCAGTGAATATTGCCGCGCCGATCGCCGAGGCCCAAGGGCCTCCGTACAACGGCCCACAGACCGATGCGACGGGCCCGGCCTACTTCGGTCCGGCACCGAACCCGGTGCCGTATTGCGAGAGCCCGACCTACTTCGATCCGTTCCCCGAGAACGTGAACCCGGTTGGTCGTCTCGATGTTGGTGGTGGCACCGAAGCGTCGGTGACGACCAACGGCATCACGATGGACTTCAACATCACCGCCGAGGGCGACCCCGGCGGCCAGTACCCCGGCTTCTTCCCAGCCGGCGGCGAAGGCGGCCCGAACGACCAGCCCAAGGGCGTCGAGATGGCGGCCGGCGACGAAGCGCTCGTCGAACTCTCCGCACCGCTCTTCTACAGCCAGTGGGTCTTCACCGACGTCGACCGCGAGAACGAAGGCTTCTTCGTCACGCCAACGTGGACTGACCCCGACGCCGAGATCGCGATCTTCGCTGGCGACGCAAACTTTGAGTTCGACGGAAGCTCCAACTCACTCGCCGCCTTTAACGACACCGACACGGTCGGCCTCGACTCTGAAGACATCGGAGGTCGTGTGCAGGTCGACATGCTCGGCGCGGTCACCGGCATCAGCATGGTCCGCGACACCGGGAGCGGCCAGTCCGGCTTTGCCGTCGGTGGTGGCTGCGAAGCTGCCGGTGCCGCCAAGCGAGTCGCTTCGGGTCCAACCTGGAACGGCAGCAGCTTCGACGTGACCTTCGAGTTGCGGGTCCGCAACAACCTTCCTTCGGGTGCGACGGTTGCCGCCGCGATCCTGGCCGCACAGCAGAACGCACCGGCCGACTTTCTCAGCGGTGCTCCGTCGGGGATTCCCTTGCGAAACCTCCAGCTCAACGAACCGCTTGGCGATGCGGCGTTCGCTGACATCTCGATCGTCAGCGTGGTCAACCCGAACGGCACGCTGCCGCTTAACCCGAACTACGACGGTCTTGTCGATACCGACCTGCTTTCGATCGGTGCGCTGCTCCCCGCCGAAACCGACGAGCTGATCACCCTCGAGCTGCAGTACACGCCCGACCTGAACCAGAACGCCTGGGACGATTGCGCGGCTGGCTACACCTACCTGAACCAGGCGACCGTGTCGGCAAGCGCCGCCAACGTCGAAGTCAGCGACCAGTCCGATGACGGCGACAACCCGGCTCCCGGCAACGACAACGGTGTCGGCGGCGTCAACGACGTCACCGAAGTGGTCTTCCCGTGCCCGCCCGCTGGTCTCGACATCGTCAAGACCGTGGTCGAAGGCCCGAACGGCACCTGCCCTGACTTCGCGGGCGGCATCGTCGGCGACGGTCCGGTGCTCGACGTCATCGATCAAGACACCGTGACCTACTGCATCAGCGTGACGAACCCCGGCACGTTCAATGCCACCAACGTCGTGATCTCGGACCCCCAGAACCCGAACGGCGACATTGCCGTCGGAACACTGCCCGGCCAGACCGAGCAAACGTTCTCCTATGACGTGCAGGTCGATCTGAACACGCCTCGCACGAATACGGCGACGGCGGTCGGCCTCGGTCCTGACGGAGCGCTGCCTGCGGTAAGCGACACGGCAGTCATCGGCATTGGCCTCTTGCCCCAGCCTGAGCTGTCGCTGGTTAAGACGGTCATCGCCGGTCCAAACGGCACCTGTCCTGACTTCGACGGCGGCATCAACGGCGTCGGCCCGGCCCTCATCGTCGACGAAGGTGACACCGTCACCTACTGCCTGTCGGTCCGCAACACTGGTCCTGGCGATGCAACCAACGTGATCGTCACCGATCCCCAAGCTCCCGCTGATTTCGACGGCGACCTCGGTCTGCTCTTGGCGGGCGATGACTCGGCTCCGCTGAGCTTCGACGTAACCGTCACGCTGGTAACCCCGGCCCTGAACACCGCAACGGTGACCGGTGTTGGTCCGTACGGCGCCGTCGCTCCGGACAGCGACGATGCCCTGATCGACATCTCGGCCCTGCCGGATCCATCGCTTGCAATCGTCAAGACCGTCATCGCCGGCCCGAACGGTGTCTGCCCCGCATTCGCCGACGGCGTCATCGGCGCTGGCGCTGCGCTGCCCGTGCTCTACGGCGAGACCGTCACCTACTGCATCTCGGTCGCGAACCAAAGCGGCTCTGCTGCGACCAACGTGGTCGTCACCGACCCGCAAGCTCCTGCTGGCTTCGACGGCGACCTGGGCACGATCCCGGTCGGCGAAGAACGCTCGCTGAGCTACGACATCCTCGTTGACGCAGCGACCCCGGCACTGAATACGGCCACCGTGAACGGCTCCGGCCCGAATGGTCCTGTCCCGGCGGATAGCGACCAGGCCGTGATCGACCCGTCGCCACAGCCCGATCCGGTCCTCGAGATCGTCAAGACGGTTGTTGCTGGACCTGGCGGCACCTGTCCCGCCACGTTCGATGACGGCGTCCAGGGTCTCGGCACGGCGCTGCCTGTCCAGTTCGACGACACCGTCACCTACTGCTTGACCGTGCGCAACGCGTCTGGCTCCGACGCCACCGATGTCCTGATCTCGGATCCACAGGCTCCGGCCGGCTTCGATGGTGCGATCGGTGATCTCGCCGTCGGCGCCGAAGCGACCCGCTCGTTTGACCTCGTGGTCGACGCCGCAACGCCGAACGTCAACACTGCCGCAGTCGGCGGTTCGGGCCCGAACGGTCCGGTTCCCGATGACACCGACCAGGCACTCATCAGCTCCTCGCCCCAGCCGAATCCGGTGCTGCAGATCGTGAAGACGGTTGTGCCCGGTCCGAACGGTACGTGTCCGGCGACGTTGGCGGATGGTGTTGACGGTCTGGGTGCGGCGTTGCCGGCCCAGTTCGGAAGCACGGTCACCTACTGCTTGAACGTCCGCAACGACGCGGGCACCACGGCCGAGAACGTCACGATCACCGATGCCCAAGCTCCGGCTGGCTTTGATGGTCTTGTCGGCACGCTCGCCGTTGGTGCCGAAGATGTCCGCTCGTTCGATCTCGTGGTCGACGCTGGGACCCCTTCGGTCAACACCGCCACCGTGACCGGCACTGGTCCCAACGGTGCGGCGCCTGCGGACAGCGATCAGGCGCAGATCAGTGCGTCGCCCCAGCCGAATCCGGTGCTGCAGATCGTGAAGACGGTTGTTGCGGGCCCGAACGGTACGTGTCCGGCGACGTTGGCTGATGGTGTTGACGGTCTGGGTGCGG
>CAZEMU010000106.1:0-14282 GCA_964513315.1 uncultured Acidimicrobiaceae bacterium
CCCTGGATCGTCCACGTCCACAGCGTGCCCTTGCGGGCGAGCTCAATCTGTTCGGTCGACGAGCTGGAGCACTTCGGGCAACCGCTCTGGGTCGGGAACATCACGTTGTCGCACTCGGTGCACTGGCTGCCGATGAGCCGCGGCTCGTCGCTGGGAAAGGTGAACACGCCTTCTTCGACGGGAACCTGGGCCATGCTTCGTTGCGCTTTCTGATCAGAATCCGTTGACGTTGACCGGCACTTCGCCGATCTCGAGCTGACGGAAGTAGTGGTCGTAGAAGTGACGGATCTTGGTTTCGTTCTCGCTGGCCAAGATGATCTCGCCCCGGCCTTGTGTCTTGAGGCCCTTCTGGACCTGGGGCAGGTTCAGCGAGTCCTGCTGGAAGATCTTGACCGTCGCGCCTAGCTCGGTCGCGAGGGTCCAGTCGTCGTCGATACCCAGTCGAGTGATCTTGGGAAGCGGCGGCCGCTTGTCAGGGTCTGGCGCAGGGACGAAGTACATGACTTCGAAGATGCACTCATCGGGATTGTCGCCGTGGGGGCGGAACCGATACATGATCGTGTTGAACGCGCCCCAGGGTGACCAGTTCGGGAACACCGAGTAGTAGATCGAGTCGATCATCTCGCAGTCGCTGAAGTTCTCGACGTCGATCAGGTCGCCCCATTGGCCAGCGAGCTGCTTGCGGCGCATGTTGGCCGCCCAGGCTCGCGGCTCTTGGCCCTCGGGGGGTTCGGGTTCGATCGGCGTGTCTTCCATGCCGTCGAGCAGCGGTCCGCCAACCCAGAGACACAGGTGCGGGTCGGCCTGCTTGAGTTCGCCGTCGAGCCATTCGCCCATCTTCGTGAACGTGCCGACTCGACCGGTTCGGTCGGTGACGATGACGCGGTCTTCGTCTTGGCGTTCATAGATCGCGCCGCTGAACGGGTGCACGCGCTTGCGATAGGCGCCGGCGTCTTCAGGCTGGTCCCAGACCGGCACGCCGATCAGGTGCGGGCTGAGGACACCACCAGGCGAGATCGCCCGGCTGAAGTTCTTGTACGCGTCGTAGCGGGTGTTCGAGTCGCCGAGTCGCAACGCCAGCGTCGGGTGCGTGGCGATGACGTGGTAGCTCTCCATGAAGGCCTCTTGGCAGGCCTTCCAGTTCACCGGCATGATCTTTTCGACGTGGGCGACCTTGGCTCGTTGCTCGAATGGCAGCAGTTCGTGCTGAGTGTCGAGCCCTTCGAGATAGTCGGCGAGCGGCTCCGTGCACGTCAGGTCGGGGTTGATGAACACGAACCCGTGCCACGTGTCGACGAGCGCTTCGTCGAGGCAGTACTCCTGCGGGTCGATCGACGGGAAGTCCCACTGCGCCGGGATCTCGCGGAGGGTGCCGTCGAGGTTCCAGTGCCAGCCGTGGAAGTTGCAGCGGATCGACTTGCTGTCGTGGCCGTCGTGATCCTTGAGGCGTCGACCTCGATGCAAGCAGGCGTTGCGGTAGCACTTGATCCCGTCCTCGGTCCTGATGATGAGGAATGAGAGGTGGGCGACGTCGTAGATGTAGTGGTCGCCGACGTTGGGGACTTCTTCTTCGAGGCAGGCGAGCTGCCAGACACGACTCCAGAGCTTCTCGACTTCGAGGTCGTGGTACTCCTGTGAGGTGTAGACCGCAGTCGGCACTCGGGTATTGCCGGGCGGAAGCGGTGACGGGGTGCGCAGCGCGTCGCGCACCGGATGCGTGTCGGCATCGAGGATGTCCATGAAACTCTGCCCGATGCGTTCGGTCGTTTCCGTCACCTCAGCTCCTTCGCTGGCACGCTATTTGTGAACAGTCATTAGTTTTGTCGCTCGACGGCTGGAATCCAACTCGTCGGGCGGGTCAGTCCGCATTCTCGCGGTAATCGCCGAACGCTGCATCGCGATCCGACAGGGCTTCTTTGAGATCTTTGGACCGCATCGATTCGCGGTAGGCGAGCGATGAAGGCTGGTGGAAGGCGAGGGTCTGCAGGTCGGTCGTCGCTCGCATGCCCGCTCGGATACCAGCTGCCTCCATGGCTCGGTGGGCGGCACGCTTGTTGATCGCTAACAGGTCGGCCGGGACCTTGGCGATGCGTTCGGCCATGGCCAGCACGGCGTCGTCGAGTTCGTCCGCAGGGTGAGCGCGATTCGCGAAACCGGACTCGACCGCCTCGGTCCCGGACATGGCGTCGCCAGTGAGCAGCGCTTCCATGCCGCGGCGCAGGCCCATCATCCAGGTCTGCCATTGCATATCGGGCGGTGACATCAGCCGAACCGGCGGGTAACCGATCTGGGCATCCTCGGCGACGTAGACCAGGTCGCAGGCGGTGGCGAGTTCGGTGCCGCCGGCCAGGCACCAGCCGTGGACCTGACCGATGATCGGCGTGGCCATGTCCCACATCTCGAACCAGTTGTTCAGCACGTGGCGTGGCCACCAGCCGTCGTTCTTCGCGATTGAACGCTCGACGTCGCTGTTCGGCTGCGACAGGTCATAGCCCGCCGAGAAGCAGGATCCGCCGCCGCGAATGATGATGACCGAGATGTCCCGGTCCTTGTCGGCAGTTCGAAGCGCGTCGAACAACGCGCCCCGAAGGTCGTCGTTGAGCGCGTTGCGTTTCTCGGGGCGATTCAGCGTGAGGCGCCGCACACGCGGCAGCGGTTCGTCGATCAGCAGTACGTCATCGGCCATGCACCGACCGTAGGTGACCGCTGGTTGTGGTGATCAGCTGGCAGCTTCGGCCGAGGCGAGCTCGACGCAGAGCGCCACGATCTCCATGGCCTTCTCGACCTCGGCCAGCGGTGGGCGAGTCGGTGCAAGGCGGATGTTGCGGTTGTCGGGATCGACGCCGCCGATGTGGGTCGCCCCTGCGGGGGTCAGCGCAACGCCTGCTTCGCCGGCGAGTTCGACGACTCGCTTGGCGATGGGTTCGGCCGTGACGAGGTGCACGAAGTAGCCGCCCTTGGGGTCGGTCCACTCGGCCAGGCCGGTGCCGCCGAGGCGAGCGCCGAGCTTGTCCTGTACTGCTGCGAACTTGGGGGCGATGATCTTGGCGTGGTCGGCCATCAGGCCTTCGAGGCCGCCTTCGTAGGCGTCGAGGAACTTGACGTGGCGCCACTGCTCGAGCTTGTTCGGGCCGATCGTTGACATCGACAGCCAGCCGGTGAAGTGGGCGACGTTGGCCTTGCTGGCGGCCATCGCTCCGATACCGCCGCCAGAGAACGTGATCTTCGAGGTCGAACCGAACAGGATCACCCGGTCAGGGTTGCCTGCGGCCTCGGCGGCACGAAGCATGTTCTTGGGCAGGTCACGGCCGAGCGGACCGTCGGCTGGACCCAGGTGGTGCACGCCGTAGGCATTATCGGCGAAGATCGTGAAGTCGTCGGCCGCTGCCGGCATGGCGGCGAGACGATCGACGTTCGCGTCAGAGATCGAGTCGCCCGTCGGGTTGCTGTAGACGGGGACGAAGTACACGCCCTTGATCGAGGCGTCGTTCGCGACGAGTTCTTCGATCGCGGCGACGTCAGGGCCGTCGCTATCGATGCCAACGGCGACGAGCTCGAAGCCGAGCCCTTCGAGGAGCTTGAAGTGGCGGTCGTAGCCGGGCACGGTCACGATCATCTTCGGCTTCTGGTCGCCACCCGCCCAGGGTGAGCCGCCAGCGCGGGCGCCCTGGATGAGGCAGCACAGCAACGCCTGGCTCATGAGCATGAGGCTGGCGTTGTTGCCGGCGATCACTTCGTCGGCGTCGACGCCGAGCATGTCTCCCAGTAGCGCCCGAGCCTCAGGGAGGCCAGCGGCGCCGCCGGGATAGTTGCGCAGCGCAACGCCACTCGGGGTCACCAGATCGTCGTTGCTGGTCATGACATCGAGCAGGCCGTTCGACAGGTCGAACTGTTCGTCGCTCGGCTGGCCACGAGTCATGGACAGGTTCAGGCCGAGCCCGACCAGTTCAGCATGTTCGGCGCGCAGTTCTTCGAGGTTGCTCACGGCGTCGAGGCTAGAGCCGTCGCTCGGCTCCGCCTCAGCGTTTTCACGACTTGACGAGCGGGTCGTGCTTGATCAGGAAGTCGGTCAGTCGGGCATCCTCGACCTTGTTGGTCAGGCGGTCCGCCTCGTGCTGGTCACGGATCGTCTTCGACATGTTGATCGAGGTGATGATGACGAGCAGCGAGCCCATGCCGAGATAGCCCCGAGTTGCAAGATCGATGTCGAGCAGCAAGATGCCGGCCGCCATTGCGGCCAGTGCGATCGCAAAGGAAAGCTGGGTGAACATGACCCAGGACTGGGAGTGGACCGGGTGGTTGGTGGGGGCGAAAGCCTGTTCGTTCGACATGGTGGGTTCCTTTCAGGGGGTCTGAAAAGAACGGTACGGAATGTCGACTCGGCGTTCGAGAGGGGAACCCCTCATCGCCGGCTGGGGGCTGAGGTTGCTCGTCTGGGTGCGACTAGGTCCGGAAGACCACGCGGTCGGCGGCGGTCACGATGTGGCCCGCGGTTGGCGGAGCGAAGTGGGTGCCGAGGATGAGTACCGGTTCGTCGGTCCACTCACCGAGCATCTGGTGGCGAGTCTTCGACGCCGCAGCTGCGTCGTGATCGAAGTTCGCCGACGACAGGTCCGGCTCGGCGAACTGCAGCGGCGTGTGCGCCATGTCGCCGGTGATGACGGCTCGTTCGCCGTTCGACTCGATCGCCACCGAGACGTGTCCGGGCGTGTGCCCCGGCGTCGAGATCAAGCGCACTTCGTCGGTCACGGCATGGTCTTCGGCAACCAGGTCCGCGAGCCCGGCGTCGATCAATGGCTGAACCGAGGGCTCGATCACGCCGTGGTGATCTTCGAGCCGGGTGTGTGCAACCTCGGTCTCGGCAAACAGATAGCGGGCGTTCGGGAACGTCGGCACCCGCTCGCCGTCAACGTCGCGCAGATTCCAGCCGACGTGGTCGAAGTGCAGGTGGGTGCACAGCACGACATCGACCGCGTCGAGGCCGCCGTCGATCGCTTCGGCGAGCCGGGTCGGGAACTCGGGGTCTGACGGAAGCGAGTGCTCGCCCTCGCCAACGCAGGTGTCGACGACGATCGTCTTGCCCTGGCTCTCAACCACGAAGGCGTGGATCGAGAGCGCCATCTTGTCGTTGCGGTCGCTGAAGAAGTGCGGGCGGAGCCAGTCGCTGTGTGGCTCCAACACGTCGGGGGTGAAGTCAGGGATGAGCGCGGTGGCGTCGAGGTACGAGATGCCTTCTTCGATGCGCGTGATCGTGACGTCGCCAACGTGCCACACGAGATGGTCAGACATCAGCTCGTGCGCACGATGCGGAACAGGGGAATCTCCCGCTCGACCTTGGCCTGGTATTCGGCAAAGCGAGGCATGGCGGCGGTCATCGAGTCATAGACGGCTTGGCGCTCATCTCCAGCGGTAAGGACCGCGGTGGCGCTGAATCGCTCGGTGCCGACCTCGGCCGTGATGTCGGGGTGGGCGACCAGGTTGTAGTACCAGGCGGGATGGTTCGGCGCCCCGCCCGCTGACGCCATCACGACGAAGTCGCCCTCGTACGGGTGATAGGTGAGTGGCGACACGAGCTCACGGCCGCTCTTGGCGCCCTTCATCGTGAGCAGGATCATGTCGTTGCCTTCGAACATGCCACCGCACGCCCCGCCGTTCGCTCGGAACTCGTCGACGATGCCGGCATTGAACGCCAGCAGCTGGTCGCGGGTCATGCCAAGGGCGACGGTTTCCTCTTCGCCCTGGTTCTCAGCGTCTTGTGTCATCGGGTCTCCTAGGTCAGGCCGTCGGCGGGTAAGGATCGGAACTGGGCGTCGTCGTGGCCGTACATGAGTCGGCATCCGTGGTCGTCGCGCAGGCTGCGCAGGTACGCCATCGACTCGAGCTGTTTCGGCACGGCGCGTTCCGGCGTGAAGACGGGGACTGCGTCGTCGGCCATGAGCTGCTCGGTATAGACACAGTCGCCGGTCAGCACAACCGGGCCTGAGTCGAGCTCGACGCGTAGCGACTGGTGGCCTTTGGTGTGGCCGGGCGTCGGTAGGCACACGACTCGGCCATCGCCAAACAGGTCGTGTTCGCCGTCGAGCAGTTCGAGGTCGTGCCCGTGGTCGTAGTCGTCGGGGTTGTAGATGCCGTAGTCGATCATCTTTTGGTCTTGCCCGGACTCCCACTCGGCTCGCTGCACGACCAGGCGAGCGTCGGGAACCTCTTGCGTTCCGCCCGCATGGTCGAAGTGCAGATGGCTCAAGACGAGGTGCGTGATATCGCTCGGGCGGATGGTGCGGTCGGTCAGGCGGGCACCGAGTTCTTCACCCGCGTTGAAGTCCGGGGTGAACCGGCTGGCGGTCCCTTCGCCGATGCGATCGAACGAGGTCTGCAGATCGATGTGCATGCCGGCGTCGAACAACACCAGGCCGTCGGGATGCTCGATGAGCCACGACGGCACCGGAAACACAGTGGCGCCTTCGCTGCCGTCGATGACGGCGTTCTGGGTGATGACTCGACCAATCTCGAGTGGAACGAGTCGCATGGCGATTCCCCCTGTGCCGCTGAGCGTCTTCGCCAAACCCTAGGACGAGTGCTGCGACCGAGCGAATACGTCGCTGGGCACGAGCGGCCGTGGACCGTGGCATGCTGCTGCGGTGCGTCATGTTGAGGGATTGCTGTCGCGTCTAACCGACGCTGTCGGTCAGGGAGATCGGCCGGCGAACCTGACCGTCCATAACGCGGACCAGGCGCTGCCGTCTGCGTTTCCGGTGACCGATCTCGCGGTTGCGTCGATGGCGAACGCCGCGGTTGCTGCGAAACGGGTTGCCGCCGTCGCTGGCATGCCGGCAGACGCGTCGATCGAGATCGATGCGCGACTGGCGTCATTGTGGTTCGGCTTCACCATCGAGCCGCAAGGCTGGAAGTTGCCGCCCGTCTGGGATTCGGTCGCCGGGATCTATGCGTGCGGCGACCGATTCGTGCGGCTGCACACGAACGCTCCGCACCACAAGGCCGCGGCACTCCAGGTACTGCAGGCCGAGGAACAACGCGAGGCGGTCGCTGTCGCCGTCGCCGCATGGGACCCGTTCGAACTCGAGACCGCAGTCGTCGAAGCTGGGGGAGTGGCCTCGGCGTTTCGCAGCCGAGCGGAGTGGGCCGCGCACCCGCAAGGTCAGGTCTTGGCCGCTGAGGCGCTGGTGCATCGCGAGCAACACGGCATCGCTCAGCAAGAGGCAGCAACTGTGGCCTCGGTTGGGTCCGTTGATCGTCCGCTGCATGGGGTGCGCGTCCTCGACCTGACCCGCGTGCTCGCCGGGCCCGTCGCCACGCGGCTGCTCGCCGGTCTCGGGGCCGACGTGCTGCGGATCGACCCGCCCGTGTGGAGCGAAGCCGGCGTCGCCGCCGAAGTGAACCTCGGCAAGCGATGCGCTCGGCTCGACCTGCGCGACGACGCAGATCGAGCCGTGTTCGAGCAACGCCTCGCCGAGGCCGACATCGTCGTCCACGGCTATCGCCGCGACGCGCTCGCCGGGCTCGGCTACGACGATGCGGCGCGCCGTGCGATCAACCCGCACGTCGTCGACGTCTCACTCAACGCCTGGGGCCACACCGGCCCGTGGTGCGACCGGCGCGGCTTCGACTCGATCGTGCAGATCGCCGCCGGGGTCGCCCATCGCGGCATGACCGACTTCGGAGCCGACGAGCCACGCCCGCTTCCGGTCCAGGCGCTCGACCACGCAACCGGCTACACGCTTGCCGCGTGTGCGCTGCACGGGTGGGCCGAGCGGGTGGAGTCCGGGACGGCATCGACGTGGAAGACCTCGTTGGCCGCCCACGCAGAGTTGCTCTGGCCGGTCGCCGACGGCAGCGACGTGGAGCATGAGTTCGCGCCTCTCGGCCCAGCGGATCTCGCGCCCGGGGTCGAGTCGACGACCTGGGGTCCACTCCTGCGAGCACGACCACCACTCTCGATCGCAGGCATCGACCTTCGTTGGGCCAGCGGGGCTGCCGACCACGGAACATCGCCCGCATCCTGGGCGGAGCCCTCCACCGTCTAAGAGGGTCTGGTCAATAGGGTCTGGCTATGGAGACGCCGCCGATCCTCGAACAACTTGCGAGCGACTGCCAGGCTGCACTCGCCCACGAGGACCCTCGGGCCGAAGTGCACCGGCTTATGCAAGCGCTCTTCTCCGACCCGGACGCGCTCGCATCCCAGATCGAACCGTTTGCGGCCGACGATGTCGAAACCAGTCCTCGAGGGTTCCGCCTCGGCGGGGAACATATCGTCCACCAGAGCGCTGATCTCACCGTCATGGTTCTCGACACGCTTCCGGGCGTCGAACAACCGCCACACGATCACGCGATGACGGCGTTCATCGGCGTGTTCGAAGGATGCGAAGAGCAGCGCTTCTGGACCCGATCCGACGAGGGTGTCGTGCCAACGACCGGCCGTCTGCTCGAAGCGGGAGAGATCGTCGCGCTGGGCACCCGGGCGATTCATGCGATCAGCGCGCCCGACCACTCGCCAGCCCGCGCCGTGCACGTCTACCTCGGCGACATCTACGACATCGACCGCAGCGTGTTCGACCCCGACACGCTCGAAGAGCACCCGATGACGAGCGAGCGCTACGACGAGTTCTGCCGCGCTCGCTAGCTCACCAGGAGCAGCGGCGGAACGGGCTGTTCCGGCCCAAAGCCTCTGAGGTAGCGTCCGGAACGGACACTGATCAATCCTTGGGGGACAGACGATGGGCCATCTAGACGGACGCGTAGTGATCGTGACGGGCGCTGGTCGCGGCGTCGGCCGAGGCCATGCCTTGACCATGGCCGCCGAGGGCGCCAGCGTCGTCGTGAACGACCTGGGCGGCGCCCAAGACGGCAGCGGCGGCGAGATCGGACCGGCCCAAGAAGTCGTCAACGAGATCGTCGCCGCGGGCGGCAAGGCCATCGCCAACGGCGATTCCGTCACTGACGGCGAAGGCGTCAAGCGGATGATCCAGACCGCCGTCGACGAGTTCGGCGACCTTCACGGCGTCGTCAACAATGCCGGCATCTTGCGTGACCGCATGCTCGTCTCGATGTCCGAAGACGACTTCGATCTCGTCATCGACGTGCACCTCAAAGGCACCTGGCTGATGATGCACCATGCCGGCAACTACTGGCGCGAAAAGTCCAAGGCCGGCGACGACGTCGCTGCGTCGATCGTGAACACGTCGTCGACCTCGGGCCTGCACTCGAACGTCGGCCAGTCGAACTACGGCCCCGCCAAAGCGGCGATCGCGACCCTGTCCGTGCTCGGCGCCAAAGAACTCGGGCGCTACGGCGTGCGAGTCAACGCACTCGCTCCTGCGGCTCGTACCCGCATGACGCTCAGCACCCCCGGCCTCGGGGAACGCATCGGCGCACCTGACGACGGCGGCTTCGACCAGTGGGACCCACTCAACATCTCGCCGCTGGTGGCGTGGCTCTGCAAAGAAGACTGCCCTGCGACCGGCCAGGTCTATTGGATCCTCGGCAACAAGCTCGCCCGCTACCAAGAGTGGACCAAGGCGGATTACGCCGAGACCGATGGCATGTGGGACATCGGCGAGCTCGGCGACGTCGCCAGCAGCTGGGAAACCGGCATCGTCCAATCGCGCAGCCAGATCATCACGGGTCTCGAAGAACACCAACGATGAACGCAACGGCGACTGCTGATCTCGACGCGTTCCGGCAACGCTGCCGGGACTTCCTGACCGAACACGCGACCGGCATCAACGTCGCCGACGTCGACGATCCCCGACACGAAAAGACCCACGAGGAGTGCAAGGCGTTTCAACGCGCGCTCACCGACGCTGGCCTCGCCGGGTTGCAGTACCCGGTCGAGTTCGGCGGCCAAGGGCTGACCGAAGACCACCAGCGGATCTGGCGAGAAGAGACCTCGAACTTCCCGCTGATGACCCGCACCTTCAGCATCAGCCACGGCATGTGCCTGCCCATGATCAACGAGTACGGCTCCGACGAACTGCGCAGCCGCTACCAGGCCGACCTGATCAGTGGCGACCTGCTGGCCTGTCAGATGTTTAGTGAGCCAGGCGCCGGGTCCGATGTCGCCAGCCTGCAGATGAAGGCCGTGCGCGACGGAGACGAGTGGATCCTCAACGGCCAAAAGGTCTGGACGACCCTCGCCCACATCGCTGACCTGGGCGTGATCATCGCTCGCACCGAACCCGAGCACCCCAAGCACCGCGGCATCAGCATGTTCCTGATCGATATGCATGACCCGGCCGTCGAGGTGCGCAAGATCAACCAGATCGACGGAGGTGGCCGCTTCAACGAGGTCTACCTCACCGATCTGCGCGTGCCCATCGACCACCAGATCGGGCCGCTCAACGAAGGCTGGCGACTCGCCACGGCCATGCTGATGTATGAGCGTGTCGCCATCGGCACCGGTCAGACGGGTGGCATCCAGACACCGATGTACGACCAGCTGTCGAACGAGGCCGTCAAGCGAGGCGTCTCGGTCGACCCCGTGATCCGTCAAGACCTGATGCGGCTCTACTCGGCCGAGGTCTGCAAGAGCCTGATGGGCATGCGCACTCGGGCGGAGCAGCAGGCGGGCAAGACCCCAGGACCTGGCGGCTCACTCGGCAAGCTGGCCGGCGCGATGATCGCAACGACGTACCGGGACTTGTCCCTTTCGATCGTTGGTCCTGGATCGGTCGCGGGCGAAGACGGCGGCAAGTGGGCCAAGGCTGCGCTCACGACCCTGGCGGCAGGCATCGCTGGTGGCACGAATGAGATTCAGCGCAACATCATTGGTGAACGCGTGCTCGGACTTCCTCGCGAACCCTCGGTCGACAAAGACGCCCCGTTTAAGGATCTGATGGTCGGCACCCAGCGGTAGCGGTTGCGCGTTCGGCGCTGGTTTTGGCTGGCGGACGCACGCGTCGATTCGCTCGACGCTCAGACCAGTTCGGATGGCGAACGTGTGTACGATGCGACCGTGGAGGACTCTGTCAGCGAGCAGTCAGCGCTGCTCTCGCGAACGCTGACCTTTGTCGCCGCGGACCCGCCACGACACTCGTGGTTCGCCGCGTGGGATCCCGAGCGTCCGGGTGGTCTCCACGACGCCGCCGATGACGGCAACGAGCGCGTGGATCTCGACGTGCTGCTTCCGGCCAAGCGCGGCACGGCACCCGCAACCGTGTCGGCTCGACGGGTGCCGATCTCCGAAGCCATCGATCTGTTGGCACCGCTCGCACACGACGACCCCGCGTCAGCCTCGGCGCACGCGTGGGCGGCGATCGTGCGCAGCGCACTCGCGCTCATTGCCGACGCAAAGGTCCTGCCGTGGGTCAGCCCTGACGGTTGGGACGCCTGGCGGGTCGACCCGATCGACGCTGGTGAACACGCCCGAATCACCGAGCTCGCAGCGGCGCTTCCGGCGACAGCCCACGCAACACCCGTCGAAGGCCGCGGTCGCATCAGCGAGCCGCAGTGGGCAGCCCGCACGCTCTGCGATGCCGTTGCCGACTCGTTCATTCGCACCCCGGCGGCGCACCGCATGACCTCGCTTCGCCTCTTCGCTGATCGTGCGCCCACCCGGGTTCGCCACCTGCGTCCCTGGGTCCAAGACGTCGCGGCCATGCACTGCTCGACGGCTCGGCTCGTGCTGCGGATGGTGCCACCTGACGATGATGGCGCTGATGCTGACGGCGACGAGGAGCAGTCGGACTGGACGATTCGTTTCCAGCTCCAGAGCCGCATCGACCCGTCGCTCGTGGTCGACGCCGAGCAGTACTGGGAGTCACCGGTCGAGGTGCTCGACCGGTTCGGAGCCCAAGCCGAGACCGTGCTGCTCGCTGGTCTGCGAATCGTTGCCGAACATGTCGAGCCGCTCGCCGGGGTCCTCGACGAGCTTGCCCCGACAAGCGCGACGATCCGTGACGAAGACATCGACGTGCTCCTCGACGCACTCGAACCGCTGAGCGAAGCTGACGTCGATGTGCGCTGGCCATCGGCCCTCGTTGCTCCTCGGGTCGAGCGGCGGCTCGTCGTGTCGGCCGGATCGCCGACGTCGGACCTGGCGCCGCTCCTGCAACTCGATGGCCTGCTTGAAATCGACTGGGAGTTCCTGCTCGACGACACACAGCTCACCGCCGAGGAACTGCGCGTGCTGGCCACGGCGAAACGCTCGGTTGTGTCGTTGCGTGGTCGATGGGTGCGCCTGGACCGGGCAACGCTGGCCAAACTTCGTGACCCGGCGCCCGAGCTGTCGGCCACGGCCGCGCTGGCCTTGGCGCTCGGCGCCGACGTGGAACTTCCCGGCATCGATGACGACGAGGCGATCGAGGTTCGCGTCGCCGGATCCTTCGACGAGCTGCTCGCCCGGGTCGAAGCGCTGGCGGGCACCCGAGAACAAGACGAGCCCGCCGCGCTCCATGCCGAGCTGCGTGACTACCAGAAGCGCGGCCTTGCCTGGATGTCGGATCTTGCCGACCTTGGCTTCGGCGGCTGCTTGGCCGACGACATGGGTCTGGGCAAGACCATCCAGGTGCTGGCCCTCCACGCGCATCGTGCGGAGCAGGCCGAGACTCGAGGACCGCTGCTGGTCGTGTGCCCGACTTCGTTGATGCGCAACTGGCAACGAGAAGCCGCGACGTTCCTTCCCGACACGCCGGTGCGGATCTTCCACGGTCAGTCACGTCGACTCGACGGGCTCGCCGACGACGAGATCGTCATCACGAGCTACGGCGTCGTCCGCACCGACAGCGCCACCCTCAACACGGTCGAGTGGGCGGTCGTGGCCGCCGACGAAGCCCAGCATGCGAAGAACCCGAGATCGCGCACCGCTCGCTCGCTGCGTGAGATCCGCCATGGCATCCGACTGGCGCTCACTGGCACACCGGTCGAGAACAAGCTCAGCGAGCTCTGGTCGATCTATGACTGGGCCGTGCCCGGCTTGCTCGGCCCGCTCGAAACGTTCCGGCGCACGACCTCGCTTCCGATCGAGCGCGACAACGACCGCAAGGCGACCGAACGACTACAGAACCTGCTGCGGCCGTTCCTGCTGCGTCGCCACAAGACCGACCCGGGCATCGCTCCCGAGCTGCCCGACAAGATCGAACGAGATGTCGTCGTGCCGCTCACGAGCGAGCAAGTCACGCTCTACAAGGCCGCCGTCGACACAACCTTGGGCGAGGTTGCCGAGGCTGAAGGGATCGCTCGGCGTGGGCTCGTCCTCAAGCTCCTGACCAGCCTCAAACAGATCACGAACCACCCGGCGCAGTTCCTGGGCGAGACGGGTCCGTTGCCGGGGCGCTCGGGCAAGCTCGACGCACTCGATGATCTGCTGTCGACGATTCGAGAGAACGGCGAAGCGACCCTCGTGTTCACGCAGTACGTGGCCATGGGCAAGCTGCTGGTCGAGCATCTGAGCGGGCTCGGTCACCGAGTCGAAATGCTGCACGGCGGCCTGAGTGTCGCCGCCCGCCAAGCCCTGGTCGACCAGGTCCAAGCCGGCGAGCTCGACGTGCTTGTGCTCTCGCTCAAGGCTGGCGGCACCGGGCTCAACCTGACCCGAGCGACCCACGTCGTGCACTACGACCGGTGGTGGAACCCGGCCGTCGAAGACCAGGCCACCGACCGTGCGTATCGCATCGGTCAGGACCGCACCGTCACGGTGCACCGGATCATCACCCAAGGCACCGTCGAAGATCGCGTGGCCGCGCTGCTGGACTCGAAGCGTGCCCTCGCCGCGTCGGTGACCGGTGGCGGCGAGAGTTGGATCGGCGAGCTCGACGACGACGAACTTGCGGACCTCGTGTCACTGTCGGTCGCTCCTCCACGTGCGGCAGGTGCTGATGGGATCGAGGCGGTGGCCTGATGGCTCGACGATCGTTTGGTTCGACCTGGTGGGGCGCCGCGTGGCTCGACGCACTCGAGAAGCGCGCCCTCGCAGATCCGAACCGGCTACCTCGGGGTCGCACCTATGCCCGTCAAGATCGCGTCGTTGACCTCGAGCTGAGCCCGGGTCTGGTGCAGGCCCGGGTGTGGGGGAGCGATCGCTACGCGACCCAGCTGAGTGTCCGGCTCTTGTCTGACGCCGAATGGGATCAAGTGCTCGAGACGGTGATGGCCCAAGCAGCCAATGCGGCTGCTTTGTTGTCGGGCGAGGTCCCCAAGGCCATCGGTGATCTTGTGTTGCCGGACAAGGGCGACCTGAGCCCGGATTGCAGCTGTCCAGATAGTGCGGAGCCGTGCAAGCACGCGGCTGCGCTGTGCTACGTCGTCGCCGACCTGCTCGACGAGGATCC
>CAZEMU010000107.1:0-10034 GCA_964513315.1 uncultured Acidimicrobiaceae bacterium
CGTTGACGAGTGCTTCGAACGAGTCGATGGTCTCTTCGACACCGGTGAAGATGCCGGCCTGACCGGTGAAGATCTCGGCCACGAACATTGGCTGGCTGAGGAAGCGCTGCACCTTGCGAGCACGGTCGACGGTGACACGGTCTTCTTCGGACAGTTCGTCGAGACCAAGAATCGCGATGATGTCCTGGAGCTCCTTGTAGCGCTGGAGAATCTCCTGCACACGACGAGCAACGTCGTAGTGACGCTGGCCGACCACGTTGGGGTCGAGAATCGTCGAGGTCGAGGACAGCGGATCCACAGCTGGGTAGATACCCAGCGAGGCGATGTCACGGCTCAGCTCGGTCGTACCGTCGAAGTGGGTGAACGAGGTGAATGGCGCCGGGTCGGTGTAGTCATCGGCAGGCACGTACACGGCCTGCAGCGACGTAATCGACTTGCCTCGGGTCGAGGTGATGCGCTCCTGGAGCTGGCCCATTTCGTCAGCCAGGGTGGGCTGGTAACCCACAGCCGATGGCATACGACCCAGCAGGGTCGACACCTCGGAACCGGCCTGCACGAAGCGGAAGATGTTGTCGATGAACAACAACACGTCCTGGTTCTGCACATCACGGAAGTACTCGGCCATGGTCACGCCACCGAGTGCAACACGAAGGCGCACGCCTGGCGGCTCATCCATCTGACCGAACACAAGCGCTGCCTTGGAGAGCACGGTGTCGGCGTCTTCGCCGGCACCCATCTTGGCTTCGCCCATTTCGATGAAGAGGTCGGTTCCCTCACGGGTGCGCTCGCCGACACCGGCGAACACCGACACACCACCGTGGTTGGTGGCCACACGGGTGATCATCTCCTGGATGAGCACGGTCTTACCCACGCCAGCACCACCGAAGAGGCCGATCTTGCCACCCTCCTTGTAGGGGGTGAGCAGGTCGATGACCTTCACGCCGGTTTCGAACATCTGCGACGACGGCTCAAGCGCATCGAACGCTGGTGCGGGACGGTGGATTTCCCACCGGTCGCCGATGTCGACCTGGTCGGCCGTGACGTCGAGGGGCTCGCCGATCACGTTCCACACGTGGCCGAGGGTGACGTCGCCGACGGGCACGGTGATGCCTGCGCCGGTGTTGCGCACCTCGGCGCCACGCTGCAGACCATCGGTCGGCTTCATGGCGATGGCACGCACACGGTTGTCACCGAGCTGCTGGGCGACCTCGGCCATAACGGCCTGGGCTTCGCCGTCGACAATGATGTCGAACTCGAGTGCCGTGTTGATTTCTGGCAGAGCGCCCGGAGGGAACTCTGCGTCGATCACCGGGCCGGCGATCGAGATGATTTTGCCGCTCTTGAGTTCAGCGGGTGCATCAGTGACAGACATGGTGGGTCCTAAATGCTCGTCGTGGAGGTCTGGAGAATTTGTTGGATCGTGGCGTTCTTGTCATCGTCGTCGCCGCCGAGCGCCTCGGCGCCCCCGACGATTTCCATGATCTCAGTGGTGATCGCTGCCTGGCGTGCGCTCGAAAGCTGGCGGCCAAGCTTGGTGATGAGTTCTTCGGCGTTGTCCGTCGCGGCCTTCATGGCTCGCTGGCGGTTCGCGTGCTCACTTGCTGACGAATCAAGCAGCGCTGAGAACAGGCGGCTTTCGACGTAGCGAGGAAGCAGCGACTCGAGCACACCGTCAGCGGACGGCTCGAACTCGAACTCTGCGGTTCGTTCGCCACCCCCGCCGGCTGCGGCGATCGTGGTGACCGACTCGAGCGGCAGGAACTGACGCACGGCCAGCTTCTGGGTGCCGATGCTGACGAACTCGGTGAAGACCAAGATGACCTGGTCGATGTCACCGTCGATGAACTGCTCGCTGACGTACTCGGCGACCTCGCGGGCCGAGTCGTAGTCGGGCGTGTCCGTGATGCCTTCGTAGAAGGCATCGATGGTGTAGTTCCGGAAGCGGAAGTAGTCGCGGGCCTTCTTGCCGATGAGAATCAGCGAGTAGTCGACGCCCTTTGACTGGTTGTCCATGATCTCGCGCTCAGCGGCGCGGATCACGGTCGAGTTGTAGGGGCCAGCAAGACCACGGTCGCCGCTGATGACGACGTAAGCGATCTTGCGGACCTGCTCGGGGGCCTCAAGCAGCGGGTGCGATGCCGAAGCGCCGCCCTTGGCGAGGTCCTCGATCACACCGGTGATTCGAGCCGCATAGGGACGCGCTTCGTTGGCACGGGTTTGCGCTTTGGCAACCCGGGTCGCTGCAATGAGTTCCATCGCACGAGTGATCTTCTTCGTGCTTTGGACGCTTGCAATTCGGCGCTTGAGAATGCGCTCTTCCGCTCCAGGAATGGCTCAGCCCTCCTCGGGACGCGAGATGTCAGTCTCGGGAAGGGTGACGTCGCTGTCGACCATGCCGGTCGTTGCGGCGGCTTGGGCCTGAGCCTCGGGGGTGTCGATGCCGACCTTGCCACCGGTTGGCTCGAACTGGTTCACGAAACCAGCGATGATCGATTCGAGCTCGTCTTCGTCGACGTTGCCCGAGCTCTTGATGCCGTCGAGGAGACCGCCGTGGCGGGAACCGACGTATTCGAGGAGCTCGTTCTCGAAGCGGCTGACGTCGCCAACCGGGATCGTGTCGAGGTGACCACGAGTACCAGCGAAGAGCGACACAACCTGCTGCTCAACCGGCATCGGCGAGTTCACGCCCTGCTTGAGAAGCTCGGTGAGGCGGTAGCCACGGTCGAGCTGCGCCTGCGACACCGCATCAAGGTCCGAACCGAACGAGGCGAAGGCCTCGAGCTCACGGAACTGCTGCAAGTCGGACTTGAGCGTACCGACGGCGGTCTTCATGGCCTTGATCTGTGCGGCGGAGCCCACTCGGGACACCGAAACACCCACGTCCACGGCCGGGCGAAGACCCGACTTGAACATGTCGTCCTGGAGGAAGATCTGGCCGTCGGTGATCGAAATCACGTTGGTCGGGATGAAGGCCGAAACGTCGCCGGCCTTGGTCTCGATGACGGGAAGCGCGGTGAGCGAACCAGCGCCGAGCTCATCGCTGAGCTTGGCGGCACGCTCGAGCAGGCGGCTGTGCAAGTAGAAGACGTCGCCTGGGTAGGCCTCACGGCCGGGAGGACGACGAAGCAGCAGCGACATCTGGCGGTAGGCCTCGGCCTGCTTGGAGAGATCGTCGTAGACCACGAGTGCGTGATCGCCGTCTTCCATCCACTGCTGACCAATGGCCGAACCGGCGTAGGGAGCGAGGTACTTGAACGGTGCCGGGTTCGATGCCGGAGCAACCACGACGACCGTGTACTCCATGGCGCCGATCTCTTCGAGCGTCGCGACTGCCTGGGCAACCGTCGAGGCCTTCTGACCAACGGCGACGTAGATGCACTTCACACCCAGGCCACGCTGGTTGATGATCGTGTCGAGGGCGATCGTGGTCTTGCCGGTCTTGCGGTCACCAATGATCAGCTCTCGCTGGCCACGGCCGATCGGGATCAGCGAGTCGATGGCCTTGATGCCGGTCTGCATCGGCTCGTGCACGGGCTTGCGGCCCATGATGCCGGGTGCCTGGACTTCCATGCGGCGGCTCTTAGCGCCAACAAGTGGGCCCTTGCCGTCGATGGGCTCGCCGATGGCGTTGACCACGCGGCCGAGCAGGGCGTCGCCGACAGGCATCGAGAGAATGTCACCGGTCGAGCGGACCGTCTGACCTTCGACGATTTCGTCGACTTCACCGAGCACAACGGCGCCGATGGTGTCTTCGTCGAGGTTCAGTGCGAGGCCGATCGAGCCGTTCTCGAATTCGAGCATTTCGTTCACAGCGGCGTTCGGCAGGCCCGAAACACGGGCAATACCGTCGCCGACCTCAACGATGTGGCCGACCTGGCTGGCTTCGAGCGAAGGCTCGAACCCTTCGAGGTTCTTGGTGAGCGCCGCAGTAATGGCGCTGGTGTCGATCGTGAGATCAGACATGGTGTCCTCCTCGGGCTAGAGCGACTCACGCAGCCGGCTGAGCCGGGTGCGGACGCTTCCATCGATAACGGTGTCGCCAACGGTGGTGACAAGGCCACCAACCACTGACGGATCCTGAATGACGTTGACGTCGACGTCGGTACCGAGCTTGGCCCGAAGCGCATCGGCGAGCCGGTTGCGCTGGTCGTCGGAGAGAGCGACGGCGGATCGCACCGTTGCCACCTGCTTGCCCTGTGACTGGGCGGCCTTTTCGGCGAGCGCCGAAGCGATCTTGCCGAGGTCGGCGCCGCGGCCGGCAGCAACAACCATGGACACGAGGCCCGTGGTTGCCTGGCGGGCCTTGCCATCGAGCAGGTCGTCCATGATCTGGATGCGGCGCTCGGCGGGAATGCGTGCGTCGCTAATCGTGCTGCGGAGATCGTCGTTGGTATCGACGGCTCGGCCGATGGCAAAGAGCTCATCGCTAATGCCGCGGACGTCGCCCTCGGCATTGGCGACAGCGAACATCGCGTCGGCGTATCCCTGTACCCGGTCGCTCATCAGTTCCTCAATCCCGAGATGTAGCTCTCGATGAGGTCGTTCTGACCTGCGGTATCGAGGCTGGACTTGACGACCTCTTCAGCAGCGCCGACGGCTTGCGCCGCGACTTCTGCCTGCATGTCGGCCGAGGCCTGCGTCTTCATGCCGACGACATCGTTCTGGGCCTTGGCCCACATGTCGTTGACGAGCTGCTGGGTGCGGTTCGCCGAGTCGACACGGAGCTGCTGAGCGGCATCTCGTGCTTCGGCGACAATCTGTTCGGACTGGGCGTTGGCGTCGCCAAGCTCAGCAGAGGCAGCAGCGATCTTTGCCTTGGCGTCAGCCATGGCCTGATCGGCAGCCGATGCTTCGGCGACGGCATCGCTCTGGGCCTTGTTCAGCGCTTCCTTGATCAAGGGCAGGCCCTTGGTAAGAAAGAAGAAGAAGATGACCAGGAACGCAAGTGCGGCCCAGAAGAGCTCCCATGGGTCGCTTGGAATGAAGCGACCGTTCGGGCCCTCGGCGGCGAGGAGGTTTGCGAATGCGAACATGTCAGTTCCCCCTGCTGGCGAGATAGCCATCGATGACCGACTGGCTCGATCCGGCGTCGACGTTGCGACCCAGGACCTTGCTGGCGGCGCCAACGGCGAGCGTCGAGACGGCGCCCTTGGCACCGACGAGTGCGGTGCTTCGTGCGGCATCGATCTCGGTCTGGGCATTGGCCCGGAGCTGACTGATGTTCGCTTCGACCTGCGCGACGGCTTCTGCTCGCTCGGCATCGGCTTCGGCTCGGGCGGCGTCGATGATCGTCGCTGCCTCTGCTTTGGCCGCCGAGATGCGCTCTTCGTGCGCGGCTCGGAGCTGGGCGAGTTCGGACTCGGAATCGGAGACGGAATCCTGTCCAGCCGTTACTCGTGCCTGTCGTGCGTTGCGGCCTTCGATGATCGGTGGCAGCAGCACGAACTTCATGAGAGCCCAAAGGCCAAAGAAGAACAGTGACGACCAGATGATCTCGGGCAGCGTCGGAAGAATCGGGTTGAACGAGCCTTCGTCTTCGGCTGCTTCAGCGAAGAAGGCCAGTCCGGCGAATGATCCAATTGATGTCACGCAACACCTCCTCGATGTGTCGTGTCCTTGATGTCCTCGTTAGCGGAGGACGATCTGGGGACGATCAGACGAACTTGAGCAGGATGAAGACGACGAAGCCGATGAGGGCAAGCGCCTCGGTGAAGGCAATGCCGAGGAACATGGTGGTCTGGACCTGGCCAGCCGACTCGGGCTGACGAGCCATGGCCTGGACAGCCTGGCCGACGAGGTAACCGATGCCGATACCCGGACCGATTGCGGCGAGGCCGTAAGCGAAACCGGCGCTCGAGGCAGCTTCAGCGGCCTTGAGTCCGTCAGCGTCGAGGCCTTCGACCTGTGCAAGGACAGTTGCAAGGGTGCTCATTGGAATTTGTCTCCTTGAATGATTCTCAGGTTGAGATGGGTTGCTGGATTAGCGATTTGTTGTTGCTCTTCGTGAGCAGCTCGTTAGTGGGCAGGGTGCAGCGAGCTGCCGATGTACACGGCGGCGAGGATGGCGAACACGAAGCCCTGGATGAAGCTGACGCCGACCTCGAAGCCGGTGAAGGCGATCAGGCCGACGAACGAGCCGAGCCATGCGAGCGGCATGATGGCGATGCTGCTGATGCCGTCGAAGTCGATGAACTTGTTGAACGTGCCGATGGTCAGCACGCCAAAGGTCACGAGCAGGATGTGGCCGGCGAGCATGTTCGCAAAGAGACGAACTGCGTGGCTGAGTGGGCGGGCGATGAAGACCGAGAAGAGCTCGATAAAGCCGACGAAGCCCCGCATGAACGGGTTCTCGACGCTCGATGGCCAGACGATGTCCTTGAAGTACTGACCGCCGTGGTGCTTCACGCCGACCGCGATGAACATGACCCAGACCGACATGGCCATGACGAGCGGGCCAGCCATGCGGGCGTTGCTCGGCATGTTAAAGAACGGGATGACCTCGAACAGGTTGCCGATGGCAATGAAGAGGAACAGCGTGGTGAGCAGCGGCACGTAGGGCTCGTAGCCGTGGCCGATACCCGGCTTGGCGATCTGCTCTTCGACGAACTCAACGATCTTCTCGGCGAAGACCCGGATCTTCGACGGCTGGTCGGCAGAGCCGCCCTTGGCCATGAAGAAGATGATGACCGGGACCGCAAAGGCGATCAGCGAGATCAGGCCGATCTTGTTGAACTCGATAATCGAGTCTTCACCGAAGATCGGCGCCCACTCCACCAGGTTCCGGGGAGGGGGAAAGGGAACGGCCGAGCCGCCCTCTTCCGCTTCAGCGAATGCAAGAAATGCGTTGATCACGATGCAACCGATTCCTTCGTTGTGTTGTCTGCCAGTCCGGCGCCGGGCTTGAGGCCCGGGAACGCAAGGCTGGCCGAGATGTAGCGGAGCTCCCAGAACAGGAGCCCAAGGTGCGAAATGATGATGGTGACGCCCAGGGCGACGAGGTCGACCCAGGTTTCGTTGCGGACCAGGATCACGACGGCGCTGATGATGCCGAGGCGGATCAAGAAGCCGAACATGGCGCCGGCGGCGAGGGCCGCAAACGAGATCCGGGCGGTCGTCTGGATAATCCAGGCCGAGAGCCACACGTTGACGAGCACAAGACCACATCCGAGGCCAACCGAGGCGGCGCCGTCGGTGCCCCAGATGAGGGTGCCAATCAGGATGAAGATGGGTGCGAGGACGGCTCCTCGCTTGACCATGTCGAAGCCGACTTCCATGACCGGCGAAGGGCCCTGGTAGCTACTCATCATGGGATTGGCCTGATTGACCTGCACCGTCATGCGGAT
Organism: uncultured Acidimicrobiaceae bacterium; assembly: GCA_964513315.1. Lineage (GTDB taxonomy): Bacteria > Actinomycetota > Acidimicrobiia > Acidimicrobiales > UBA10347 > UBA10347. Next base: position 7,344 of record CAZEMU010000107.1, read on the forward strand.
TCTCCCGCTGCATCGACGCGTGCGCTGCGTTCGGCGGAGACGGTGCCCATCTTGGCGCTGTACTGCAGGTACAGGCTGTAGCCAGCGCCGATGAAACCGACGATGGCGAAGACCAGTGTGAAGAGCGGCACGATGCCGAACGCCCGGTCGATGAGGAAACCCAACCCGGCCGCTGCGAGAGCGGCAACGACGAGTTCATAGCTGCCGGTGCTGTCATGCAGCGCACCGGTCAGATCTCGTCCGATTTCGCGCTCGGGCGAAGGTGTCACGTTGTGACCTCGGGGAAGGCTTGGCGGGGACAGGTATCGCAATTCGAAACGAGTTGGGCAAGGCCTTGTGTCATTGCCCCGCACGCCCGGTTGCGACGGTTGTGAATCTATCCACAAAGTCTGACAAGGCGCCACATTTCGCTCACATTTATCTCGCCCATGCCGATACGCCCGCCGATCGTGTTGCCGCAGTGACTCATGTTGCTACGAACGGCGTCAGACAAGCTCGATCTCACCCTGGCGAAAGACCGTAACGACGCCATCTTCAGCGATGCGGGCCACGGTCGACGCGGTGCCTCGGCACACGCCGCCGTCGACGATGACGGCGACGTCACCATCGAGTGCCTCTGCCGCGGCGACGGCTTCCTCGGGCGTAGCTTCGCCACTGAGGTTCGCGCTGGTCGTGGCGAGCGGTCCGACCTCGTGGGCGAGAGCCCGCACGAAGTCGTGGCCGGGGCAGCGGACGCCCACCGTGCCGTCGTCGCGCCCGACCGACGCGTCGATGTGCGCGTGGCGGTCGACGACCAGGGTGAGCGCGCCCGGCCAGTGCGCGTCGCCTGCTTCGATCGCGCCCGGCGTGAACGCGGCGAGCGACTCGGCTTGGGCACGGTCGGCAACCAGCACGGCAATCGAGCGTTCTCGGGGGCGACGCTTCAGCTCGAACAGCCGGTCGAGCGCAGCTGCATCGCCGGCGATGACCGCCAGCCCATAGACGGTGTCGGTCGGTACGACGATCGGTTCGCCGGCGCGCAGTGCGGCGGCGGCGGCTTCGAGTCCGGCGGCGTCGGTGCCGACGACATGGTTCGAGCCGGTCATGGTCGGTGGGCGACGAGTGCCCGATCCTTGTCGGCGAGATCTCGGTGCACGCTCACGTCGACGAAGCCAGCGGCTCGGGCACGCTCTGCGGCAGCCTCGAGTTGGGTTTCGCCCAGCTCCAACACGAGCGTTCCGGTCGAGCGCAGCCACTCCCCTGCTCCATCGATGAGGACCCATGCGTCTTCGAGCCCTGTCGGTCCGGCGAAGAGCGCGTCGGTCGGTTCCCAGTCGGCGACGACCTCGGGCAGCGTCTCGTCGTCGGCGATATACGGCGGGTTCGAGATGATCAGGTCGAAGTCGCCCTTGCGTTCGGGGGGCAGGGCTTCGAACCAGTCGCCGTGGCGGATCTCGATGCGGCGGGCGGGGCGGCCGAGACCGGCGGCGTTCGCCCGAGCTGCGGCGATCGCCTTTTCGTTGGCGTCGGTGCAGACCATCTGCACTCGGGGGTTCTCGGCAACGATCGAGAGCCCGATGCACCCGCTGCCCGTGCCGAGGTCGGCGACCCAGATGTCACGGTCGTCGATGTCGTTGATCTCGGCGAGCGCCAGGTCGACCACCCCTTCGGTCTCGGGGCGGGGGATCAACACCCGGGCGTCGACGGCGAGGTCGAGGGTGCGGAAGCCCCATCGGCCGAGCACGTATTGCAGCGGCTCGCCAGCCAGACGCCGGGTCAGCATGTGGTCGAAGTGGGCGACGCCCCGCTCTCGAGCGAATTCGTCGAGCATGAGCGTGAACTCACCGGGCTCGGCTCCGGATGCTTCTTCGACGATGCGGCGGGCATCGATCGCGGCGAACTCGTTGCCGACGGCTTCGAGGCGGGCACGTGCTTCGTCATAGAACGCACGCCATGGGACCAACGCATCGTCGCCGCTGGAGCCTTGCTTCGATTCCACGCTGCGATGCTAACGGTCGACGTTCTGTCGGATGCGTTCGTGCTCGGCCGCCAGCAACGACGACCGAGCAGCAGCGCTCTATCGCTCGGCTTGGCGTCCGCTCCGCACGCGTGGGACGCCAACGGCGAGGCCGAAGCCGACGGAGACAAGTGCGAACCCGACGGCAGCGACTGGCGCCGACTCGGTTGCCGCAACGGTGACGGCCGAGTCAACGAAGGCAAGCTCAGTTGGCACCCCGGACAGAGCCGGAGCTTTCTCGATCGCTGACGTGCTTGTGCTGGGTCGAGGCGTCGACGGCGCAGCGACGGCGGCTTCGCTCGTTGCATCGCTGGACTCAGCGGGGGCGGCACGCAAACCGCGGGATGAGTCGACGGCAACCGGGTCAGCAACAACAGCTGGCTCAGCGATCACGTGCTCGACCGCGGCTGGTTCGGCTGGTTCGGCTGTGTCGTCGGCGGCTGGCTGCACGGCAACGGGAGCTACCTCGCTCTGCAGTCCAGCCTGCGGGTTCGTGCTCGTCACCTCGACAGCAGCATCTGGCGCATCGACAACCACGATGGTTGCCTGCGTGTTCGATTCTTCGGCGTGACCGACCAGAGCCATTGAGTCGCTGTGCAGGGCCGCGTTGTCGCTACAGCCAGGAACGATGCCGCCGTTGTCGATGCACACATCCCAATCATCAAGATCGTCATCCGCAAAATGACCATCCCCAT
>CAZEMU010000107.1:10134-12661 GCA_964513315.1 uncultured Acidimicrobiaceae bacterium
TCCCAATCATCAAGATCGTCATCCGCAAAATGACCATCCCCATCACAATCATTCGCAGCATCCGGCGCCACACGACCACCGTTATCGATGCACACATCCCAATCATCAAGATCGTCATCCGCAAAATGACCATCCCCATCACAATCATTCGTGGACTGCAGCACCCAGTCGGGATGCGAGGCATCAAGGCACGGGTCGATTTCTTCGCCCGGTACTTCAGCGGCATCGGCGATGCCGTCGCCGTCGGTGTCCGCCTGCGCGTACGCCTGGGGCGTGGCGGCGGTCAGCATCAGAGCGACCGCGGCGATCAGCACGATCGCCAGGCGGGCCAGAAGCGAGGTCTGGTGATGTCGGGGTGTCGCCGCAGGCGACGGGGTTCGTTGGGGACTCATGGTGCACCTTGTTTTCTCGGACGTAGTTGCCGTGGGGTTGGTGCTCACCCATCGGCGAAGTTCCGAGCGCGGTCCACATGGCTCTTGGCGAATGAGCAAAGGGCCGTGAGGCGTTGAGGCCAACTAGACCAATACGCCTACGTGCGGCTCTCCCCTGTTCTCAGCAGGCCGTTCGACTCACGTCGATCCTGCAGCGGCCGGTACCTACGGTGCGTCCGTGGCCTGAGCCAGCGTGAGGACAGCAACGAGCGGACGGACCAAGACGCCGTCGTACTCGTCGTCGATGACTGCGACGAGTTGGTCGACGAGATCTTGCTGCTTGTCCGGCTCCATCACGAGGGTGCCGGAGTAGGTCATGACCAAGTCCCGGTACTGGGCCGAGGAATAGGTCTGGTTCCAGTCGACCTCGATGACGGTGACGTCGTCGAACACCGAGCTCGCTCGGGCTTCGGCGGCGAGTTTCGGATCGACCGAGCCGCGCTTCGGCGGTGACCAGTTGTGGCTGTGATCGCCGAACGAGGCATAGATCGGCTGCACTCGTTCGAAGTAGCCGCGGTCGATCGGATCGCCGACCTGCACCATGTCGATGGTCGCCAGCCAGCCGTCAGGGCGAAGCAGCTCGTGGGGCCGGGCAATGCGATCCTCGCCAGTGATCCAGTGATAGGAGGTAGCAGCGACGACGGCATCGAAGCTGTGCAGCTCAAGGTCAACCGTCTCGAAGTCCCCGTAGTGGACCTCGACGTTGGGATAGTTCTTGGCCAACCGCTCGACGAAGCGGGCGCCTGGTTCGACCGCACTCAAGCGCCCGGCACGCTCGACGAGTGCGCGGGTCGCCTGCCCGGTGCCGGGACCGACTTCGAGCACATGGGTGGTGCTCGCATCGGGGAGCCGCTCAATAATCGCATCGAACAGCTCGGCCGGATACGTCGGCCGGGCGCGTTCGTAGCGGTCCGGGTCAACGTCGAAGCTGGTCCGCAGCTGATCCGAGCCGTCCATGGGCGAAGCTTCCCACATGCCCAAACGATCGTGCAGAGGACTGGCACACTGGCGGGGATGAGCGACGCTTCTCCTCTGACCTCGGCCGGTCCTGCCAAAGTCGTCCTGGCCGCGGGCGGCACGGCGGGTCATGTCTTTCCTGCGCTTGCGATCCGTGAACTGCTCGTCGAGCGCGGCAGCGAGGTTCGGCTGTATTGCGACGAGCGAGCGCTGGCCTATCTCGGCGATCTCGATCGGGCATCGGTCGACGTCATCGCCAGCGGTGGGCTCGTCACCGGCTCGATCCGCAAGCGTGCGACGAATCTGACGAAGCTGGTCTCGGGCTCGTTCCATGCGCGCTCATTGCTCAAGGCATTCCGTCCCGATCTGGTGATCGGGCTTGGCGGCTATGCATCGGTTGGGCCGGTGCTCGCAGCTCGACAGCTCGGCATCCCGAGCGTGCTGCATGAGCAGAACTCGGTGATGGGCGCTGCGAACAAGGTCACCGCTCGTTCCGCGACCGCAGTTGCGTTGACGTTCGACCCGACCGAAGGTGCCCGGGGCACGTGCCACGTCACCGGCAATCCGTCCCGGCCGGGGATTATCGCCATCGGCGAGCAGCCCTTCCCGACCCCAGCTGCTTCGGACCCGGTCGGCATCGTCATCATGGGCGGCAGCCAAGGCGCACGAGTGGTGTCGGATCGGGTGCCGGCGGCGCTCGCCGGTCTTCCCGAAGCAATGCGGGCACGGCTTCAGGTCACGCACCAGGCGCGCCCCGAGGATCACGAACGTGTCTCCGCCGCGTACGCCGCCGCCCGGATCACCGCGACGGTTGAGCCGTTCATCGATGTTCCCGCGGCGCTGCCGCAGGCGCATCTCGTCATCACACGCTCAGGTGCGACGACCGTGTGTGATCTCGCGGTCGCCCGACGCCCCGCCATCTATATGCCGCTGCTCTCCCACAAGGACTTGCAGCAGGTGAAGAACGCGCAGGCGGTCGTGTCCGCCGGCGGGGCGATTATCTGTCGCGAAGACGAGACCGACACGGCCGAGCTTCGTGAACAGATCGCATCGCTGCTGGCCGCACCGGATCAGCTGATGGCAATGGCCGACGCGGCCCGAGCGTGGTCCCGCCCCAACGCCGCCAACGACATCGTCGC
>CAZEMU010000107.1:12761-14139 GCA_964513315.1 uncultured Acidimicrobiaceae bacterium
GCGGAGAGTTGTTCGGCGCGTTCGTGCTGGAGCATGGGGTCGACGACCTCGTCGAGGGCGCCGGCCAAGATCTTGTCGAGCTTGTAGACCGTCAGCCCGATGCGGTGATCGGTGACCCGGTTCTCTTTGTAGTTGTAGGTCCGGATCTTCTCGGAGCGACCACCGCCGCCGATCTGGCCCTTGCGCAAGTCGCTGGCTTCAGCAGCGGCACGTTCTTGTTCGGCTTGAAGCAGTCGGGCCCGAAGCACCTGCAGGGCCTTGGCCTTGTTCTGCAGCTGGCTCTTCTCGTCTTGCATCGACACGACCAGCCCCGTCGGCTTATGCGTGATGCGCACGGCCGAGTCGGTGGTGTTGACCGACTGGCCGCCAGGGCCCGAGGCCCGGAACACGTCGATCTGAAGTTCGTTCTCGTCGATGTTGACTTCGACCTCGTCGGCTTCGGGCAGCACCGACACGGTCGCCGACGATGTGTGCACCCGGCCCTGTGACTCGGTGACCGGCACGCGTTGCACGCGGTGCGGACCGCCCTCGTGCTTCATGTGGGACCACACGCCCTCGCCCTTGAGCAGGAACACGACGGTCGAGAAACCACCCATGTCGCTGTGGTTCGCTTCGAGCATTTCTTGGCGCCAGCCCTGTGACGAGGCGTAGGCCTTGTACATGTCGAACAGGTCGCGGGCGAACAGGTTGGCTTCTTCGCCGCCTTCGGCACCGCGGATCTCGACGATCACATTGCGCCCGTCGTTCGGGTCCTTCGGGATCAACAGCTCATCGAGCGTCTCGCTGGCCTCGGTCGCCCGACGCTCTGCTTCGGCGATCTCTTCGGCCCACTCGGCTCGTTCTTCGCCCGACGATTCGGCGTGCATTTCGCGTGCCGCTTCGGCGTCTTCGTTCGCGCTGCGCATCTCATGGATGCAGCCGACGATTTCGCCGAGCTCCTTGTAACGGCGCATGACCTGCGCGTACTGGTTCGGGTTCTTCGGAAGTTCTGGATCAGCGAGCTGCTGTTCGACGTCGTGGAACTCTCGCAGTAGCTCTTCGTGCAGCTCGCTCACCGGCTCAACCTAATGGACGCACGGCAGAACCGTGCCTGATCTCACGCCCAGAATTCGCGTACTCGACCAAGGAAGCGTTCGGGATCGATCAGATGCGGATAGTGGCCGTGGTCGGCCCAGGTCTCGACCGTCGACGCGGGGATGCGCTCAGACAACCAACCGGAGTAGTCGTCTCCGGGGTCGATCCCGAAGAGGGCAAGGTACGGAATGGTCGAGCCCGCGTACGGCTCCAGCGCCGCGTCGACCGTGGCGGCGATCTCGCTGAGCTCTGAGGTCAGGATCAGATCCCAGATGCCGAGCACGACGGTCTGGTCGGGCCGACG
>CAZEMU010000108.1:0-5873 GCA_964513315.1 uncultured Acidimicrobiaceae bacterium
GTGGCGGTCGCCGACTCGACGGTGGGCTCACCGCACAGGTCCCGGACCCAGTGCACGGGGTAACAGCCGAGGTCCATCGTCGCGCCGCCTGCGGTCGCGTACTCCCAGCGGAGGTCGGGCTTGCCGATCGAGATCGCGAAGTTGCCTTCGACCCGCTGCACATCGCCGATCGTGCCGGCCTCGACCAGGTCGATGATGCGCTGCATCATGGGGTGGTAGCGGTAATGGAATGCCTCGGCGAGCTTGTTGCCGGTGCGTTCGGCCGCCTCGACCATGGCCGCGGCTTCGGTCGCGTTCGAGGCGAATGGCTTCTCGCAGAACACGTGCTTGCCGGCTTCGAGCGCCGCGATCGTCCACTCGGCGTGCAGCGACATCGGCAGCGGGTTGTACACAACGTCGACGTCGTCGGCCTCGAGCACCTGCGCATAGGAGTCGGAAACGGCGGCGATGCCGTGCTCGGCGGCGAACGCCTCGGCCCGCCCACGGTCACGAGCTGCGACTCGTGTGACCTCGGCGCTGGCAAGTTTCGCGACCGGCTGCACAAGGGCCTTGGGGGCGATGCGGGCCGCTCCGAGAATGCCGAAGCGAAGGGGACGAGCGGATGCGTCGGGCGCAGGTGCAGTCATTCCGGCAGTTTCGCAGCAATCGGGTCGGCTTGGCACCGCTTCGTTGAGCGACGACTCACGTCCCGGGCCAGCGCCGCAGGGGACAGGAGCTACCTGAACTAGGATCAGGGTCTCGATGAGTGCTGCGCCGCCTCCCTGGTTTCCAGTCTTCGAGCGGCCCTTGACGCTCCTCGGTATCGCCGATGGTGCCTTTGCGCTCATGCGGGCCCGGCCCCGAACGGTTGCCGGCATCGTGGCGGCGTTCGTGTTGCCGAGCCAGTTTTTGACGGTCTGGCTGCAGCGAGAGGCGCTCTCGGCGCTCAGCTTCGACAACTTCGATACGGCGACCGGCACGTTCGAGGGTGATGCCGGCGAGTTCGGCGTCTTCGCCGGAGGGCCAGTCGCGATCGCGGTGCCGCTCATCGTGCTTCCGTTCATCGGCGTGGCCTTGACCCACCTGGTGCTGGGCTGGCGAGAAGGCGAAGACCGGTCGATCAGCCAGTGCCTGCTGTTCACGCTGCGTCGTGCACACCTGATCCTGGCAGCGCTCGTCGTCAGCAAGATCGTGCAGGGCCTGACGCTGCTCATCGCCACGCCGATCACGATGATCGTCGCCCCGGTACTCGCTGCCGAGGGGACCGGTCCGATGCAATCGCTGCGCCGAGCGAACCAGCTGGCGAGGCCGCGGTTCGGCAACCTTGTCGGCCTGCTGTTCCTGCTGTTGCTGATCAATGCGCTGCTCAACTCGGCACTCACCACGCTGCCGGTGATTGGCGCTCTGTTTCTGTCCGACTGGGGCTGGGTGGCGTTCTTCGCCCTCAGCCTGGTCTCGACCTCGGTCCTTAATGTTCTGAGCGTCGGGGCGTCGATCCTGGCGTACCTCGACCTCCGCAACCGGGTCGAGGGGGCTGACCTGCAACGCCGAGTCGAATCGCTTGCGGAGGCCACAGCTTCGGGACGCAGCCCGTCGGGCGTGCGACGATGAGGCAGCTTCCGCCGACACCGACGGTCGATCCCGACGGCGCGGAACGCGCCGCCCGGGCGGTGCTTAGCGATCGCAAGTACATCGAGGCCGCCCGCCCGCCGACGTTGCGTGAGCGCTTCTTCGACTGGGTCGGCGAGCAGATCACCGAACTACTGCAGGCGCTGTCGAGCGGCGGCGGTCGCGGCATCATCGCCTGGATCATCGTCGGCGTCTTCTTGGCCGTGATCGCGTTTCTCCTGATGCGACTGCTCGGCTCGGTGGACCCGGTTCGCAAGGCTCGTCCGTCGCCCGAGATCGACGTCGAGTTGTTCGCCGATCGAAGCATCGACGAGTGGACCCGTGCGGCCGAGGACGCGGAACGCGCTGGCGACTGGCGCGAAGGCTTGCGTTGTCGCCACCGGGTGCTCGTCGCTGAGCTTCTCGATCGAGACGTCATCGACCGGCGGCCCGGACGGACCGCGGCTGATATTGCGCTGCTCGCCGGTGAGCGGGTGCCAGCCGCAACCAGCGACCTCGACGCCGCTACTCGGCTCTTCGAAGACGTCTGGTACGGATGGCGCGACGCCGACAGCACGACACGCGACGCGTTCGTTGCGCATGTCGCATCAGCGGTCGACCATGTCGGCGCCGCTCAAGCAAATGCGGCGGCTGGAGTTAGCGCTGGCTCACCCGGAGCGCGTCCATGAACGGCAATACGCGGTTCTGGTTGTTCCTCGTTGCTGGCCTTGTCCTCGTGACTGTGCTGGCCGGCGGAGCTGGCAGCGACGGCCCGCCGCTCGATCCTCGCTCGGTGAATCCGGACGGCACCCGAGGCCTGGTCGAAACACTCGAACGGCTAGGCGCCGATGTCGACCTCGACTCGCCGGTACCGACGGCCGACACGACCTCTGCGCTGCTAATCGTCGATCGCCTCTCCGAAGACGACGCCGACCGACTCGAAGACTGGATCCTGAACGGAGGCACGCTCGTCGTGACCGACCCCGCAAGCCGGTTCGCCCCGTTCCGCAGCGGGTTTGCGAGCGAGCAGATCAGTGCCGGCGACTGCACCATTCCCTGGCTGCAAGACACCTCGATCACGGGCAACGGGCGGACCTTTGACGGCGTCGGGATCGAGCGTTGCTTCGGAGCCGGCGACGAAGGCTTCTTGACGATCGAACGACGAGGCGCTGGCACCATCGCCGCACTCGGCGGCGCACGCCTGATCACAAACGAACAACTCAGCCAGCTCGACAACGCGTATGTCATGACGAGCCTGCTCGCTCCCGAACCCGATGCCGCACGTATCGGTGTGCTGTCCCCCTCGCTCGTTGACTTCGGCGAGCAATCACTGAACGGACTGGTCGCCACGCGGGTCCGCAACGCCATCATCATGTTGCTGGCGGCGTTCGGCCTGTACGCACTTTTCCGCATGCGTCGCCTTGGGGCGGTCGTGCGTGAACCGCAGCCGGTGCCGATCCGGGGCTCCGAGTTGGTCCTCCAAGCCGGTGTGTTGTCCGAACGGGCGAAGGACCCTGCGTCGGCGGCGTCGGTGATCCGGGAGGACTTCTCTCGCCGTTGGCGTCGCACGTTGGCGGTCGAAGACAACCAGCCGCAACGGCTTGCGAATCAGATCGCGGCGTACGTGCGAGCCGACGCAGGCGGAGCCATGAGCGATGCCGCCGAAGCGGCACTCGCCGCAAGCGTGCTTGACGGCCTGACCCACCCCGTGTCGTCCGACAACGACCTCGTCGCTGCGATCGCCCGCCTCGATGCCGTCGACCACCCCGCCAATCGCCAGCAGCCCGATCTCCACGAGCCCAATCTCGACCAGCCCAATTCTGAGCAACCCAATCCTGAGATCTCCACAGAAGTGAGTCCCCGTGTCTGATGCAACCACGCCTCCGCCGCCCCCGACGGAACCCCACGCCGGCGACCCGACGCCGACCGCCGCAACCCCGTTGAGTCCCGACGAGCTTCGGGCCCGGATCCTGTCGGTGCGCACCGAGGTCGCCAAGGTAATCGTCGGCCAAGACGCCGCAGTCTCCGGCCTCGTGAGCGCCTTGCTCGTCGGCGGCCACGTGCTGATCGAAGGCGTACCTGGTGTCGCCAAGACCCTGCTGGTCAAGACGTTGGCTCGTTCGCTGTCACTCCACTTCAACCGAGTGCAGTTCACGCCCGACCTCATGCCGACCGACGTCATGGGCCAGATGGTGTTCGACAGCAGCGACTCGTCGTTCCGCTTCCGGCCCGGGCCGGTGTTCACGAACTTCATGCTGGCCGACGAGATCAACCGCACGCCGCCGAAGACCCAGGCGGCACTGCTCGAGGCCATGGAAGAGTCCCAGGTTTCGATCGGCGGCCAGACCTACAAGCTGCCCGACCCGTTCGTCACGATCGCGACGCAGAACCCGATCGAGTACGAAGGCACCTATCCGCTTCCGGAAGCCCAACTCGACCGGTTCCTGCTGAAGCTGATCATCGACTATCCAACGGTCGAGCAAGAGTACGAAGTGCTCGCTCGCCATCATCGGGGCCTCGACCCGCATCAGGTCGCAGCGGCGGGCGTTACGCCAGTCGCCGGACCCGAGGACATCGCTGCGGCGCGAGCGCTCGTGCGCCAAGTGCACGTCGACGACTCGGTCATCAAGTACATCGTCGATCTGTGCCGGGCGACCCGCGAGTCAGCGTCGGTGATGATGGGCGTTTCGCCACGTGGCGCCGCCGCATTGCTCCACGGAACCAAGGCCTGGACCTGGCTCGTCGGTCGCCAATTCGCGACGCCCGACGAAGTGCAGGCAATGGCTCGCCCCGCGCTGCGACACCGCATCATGTTGCGCCCTGAACTCGAACTCGATGGCCTGACGACCGACGCCGTGCTCGACTCGATCCTGGCTGCCGTGCCAGCGCCCCGCTGACCGGACCTCAGCACCGCAATGCGCTTTCTCAACGTTGTCCCGACCGCTCGACTCGCCGTACTCGGCGTTGTCGTCGCGGTCGCGATGGCGTTGGGGCCAAACACCTGGCCCGGCGTGCCCGAGTCGTTGCCGGTGGGGCCGTGGGATCTCCCTGGTCCTGTCGTCGTTGCCACTGCAGCATTGCTGGTACTGGCGCTGATCGACTCGCTCTTGGCCGGCGACCCAGAGCGGGTCACGATCGAGCGAAACATGCCGTCTGCGATCGCGCTGTCGGTCGAGGGTGCGATCCAGTGGCGCCTTGAGAACCGCGGCTCGGTTCCGGTCACGGTCGGGTTCGCCGATGAGCTCGCACCGTCATTGCGAGCCGACACCCGTCGCATGCGGGTCCGGCTGCCCGCCCGGGGCACCGCCGAGGTCACCACACGGTTTCATCCCGCCCGCCGAGGTGATTTCTTCATCGAGAAGATGACCGTTCGGGTCGAGGGGCCGCTCGGTCTCGGCGCCCGCCAAGCCCATCGCTCGCTGCCCGCGCACCTGCGGATCCTCCCGCCGTTCCGCTCCCGGGAAGACGCCGAGCTGCGCATCACCCAAGCCCGAGTGCTCGAAGTCGGTGCCCGCTCCTCACGCGGCCTCGGGACTGGCACCGAGTTCGACCGGCTCCGCGAGTACGGCCCCGACGATGACTACCGGCGCATCGATTGGGGAGCGACGGCTCGCTCGTCGAAGCCGATCGTGCGGGTCTTTCGAGCCGAACAGAACCAGCGCGTCGTGTGCCTGCTCGACAACGGTCGCGTGATGGCTGGTCGTGTCGATGGCGTGCCCCGCGTCGAGCATGCAATGGACGCCTGCCTGGCCGTTGCATCCGTGTCGACTGCGCTCGGCGACAAGTGCGGACTGATCACGTTCGATCGCCAGGTGCAATCGGTGATCGCTCCGTCGGCCGGACGTACCCAGCTCGGCCGCATCGCCCGGGCGCTCTACGGACTCGAACCCGTCTTGGTCGAAAGCGACTACCGCGGCGCGTTCTCGGCCGCCGCATCGCGATTCCGTCGTCGAGCGATGCTCGTCGTGCTCACCGATCTCTCGGTGCAGGTCGTCGACGAGTCACTCATTCCTGCCCTGCCGCTGCTGGCCCGAAGCCACCTCGTGCTCATCGGTGCGGTCATCGATCCCGAGGTCGAAGCGTGGGCGGCTGCGCCGGTGACCGATGCGGCGAGTGCGCACCGTCGCGCGGCTGCTATCCGAGCGCTCGATGAGCGTCGAGAGGCCCGCATCCGACTCGAGTCGCTCGGCGCGACCGTGGTCGACGCCGCGCCCGCGTCGCTCGCAGGTGAGATCGCCGACGCCTATCTGAAGTTCAAAGCAAGGGGCACGCTGTGAGCGGCGCCC
>CAZEMU010000108.1:5973-13919 GCA_964513315.1 uncultured Acidimicrobiaceae bacterium
TGGCCGATGCCGACCGTCGCTCGGCTCGACAGGATTTCGTCGCGGCCGTCTTCCCAGCTCGGGCGGCTGTCGCCCCACTGGCCGGTCTTGCCCAGAGCCGCGGCACGGCGTCCGTAGACGGCGACGTAGAGCAAGAACGCAACCCAGCTCGATGCGCCGATGCCCACGCGAACGAACGTCGACAAGGGCGAGCCGGTTACGAAACCCTCGATCAGCGCGGCGGCAAGGAACACGACGATCAAGCCGAGCACGACGACGACGGAGCGGCGGCCTTCTTCGGCCAAGGCGTCGGATCGGCTCCGATCGCCGGGCGCGATCACGGTCCAACCGAGGACCAAACCAGCGCCGCCCGCGATGACAATCGCTGTGAGCTCCAAGAAGCCATGGGGCAGGATCAGCCCGAAGAAGCGGGGCAGTTGTCCGGCGTCGATGAAGAGGCCGGCGGCTTGACCGATGAGCACGCCATTCGAGATGAGCACGAACGCCGTGCCGATGCAGAAGACGATGCCGGCCGCGTACGCCAGGAACGACACCCAGATGTTGTTGATGAAGACCGACGTGGCGAACTCGGCCGCAGCTTCGCTCGAGTAGTAGTCCTCGAAGTCCTCGTTGACGTAGGTCTCGGCAACGGCCGGCGGGATCGTGGAACGAACGTCGTCGGACAGCCCGACCCACAGGGCGGTGATGACGGCGGGCACCAAGAACAGCAGCGTGGCGATGCCGACGTAACGGCGGATGTGCCAGAGCGCGGCGGGAAACGTTTCGCGAACGAAGGTGGCGATCGCCCGAGCGCCGCCTTCGGACTGGCCGTACAGGGCGCCCGACGCGTCAGCGAGCAGGCGAGTGAGGCGAGCGTCGAGGTCACGGTCGGGGGTTTGCGATCGCAGCTGCGACAAGTGCGCCGATGTTCGCTGGTACAGGTCGAGGAACTCGGTCCGCTCGGCCGCGTTCATGCCCTTGGGCTTGCGCCGCACACGCGCCGTCAATTCGTCGAGGCGCAGCCAGCTCTGTTCGTGCTCCCGGATGAAGCGATCGATGTTCGCGATGCCCGACAGAGTAGTGCGCAAGCCCGTGTCGAGATTGCGGGGCTGGTGCGATGAGCGGACTTGGTACCTACGAGACCGCCGACGGCTACGACGTCCGCCGGGGGAGTGGCTCGATCGTCACGCCCGAGGCGGTGGTGCTTGACTTCGAGTTGGCCGGCGTGGCGTCGCGGTCGATCGCGATCGTCGTCGACGTCATCGTGCAACTGCTGGCGCTGCTCGCCCTTGTGTTCATCGTTGGTTTGGCCGCGGTCGGGTCAGATGTCATCGGCATCGTCGTGTTGCTCGTCGGCCTGATCCTGATCGTCATCGGCTATCCGGTCGCAATGGAGACCTTGAACAACGGGCGCAGCTTCGGCCGGATGATCGTCGGTACTCGCGTCGTGACGGTCGAAGGAGCACCGGTTCGTTTTCGCCACGCGTTCATTCGAGCGTTGCTTGCCATCGTGGATCTGTTCGCAAGCTCGGGAGCCGTTGCCGTCGTCGCGGCGCTCGTCACTCGCCGAGGGCAACGTCTGGGGGACCTCGTCGCCGGGACGATGGTGATCCGGGAACGCAAGGACGTCGGCAGCGGATGGATGCAGCCAATCTTCGCGGCGCCGTACCTGGTGGTCTGGGCCAAGGACATGGACACGTCGCCCCTGGGCGACGACGGCTATCAGCTGATCCGGGACTACCTGCGCCGCGTGCCGGAGCTGGGCCAGGCGCAGGCAGCTGAGCTCGGGGAGGAGCTCGAGGCATTCGTGACGGCCCGCATGCCGCTGTGGCCGCGGCCCCAGCGGGCGACCGTGGTCGACTGGCTGCGCACGATCGCAGCGAAGGCCCAAGGAAGCGGACTTGCGCCACCACCGCCGCCTACGGCGATGGCGGCAAGTGCGCCGGGCGGAGCGTTCTTGCCTGGCGGGCCTGCGGCACCGACTGGCACGGCTCGTGGCGTCCCCCTGCCTCCGCCGCCGGGCTACGGGGCATCACGCGCAACCCCGCCGCCTCCGCCAGCCGGGAGCCAGTCACCGCCTCCGCCAGCCGGTAGCCCGCCACCGCCACCAGGAACCCAGCCGCCGCCACCGGGAAGCCAGCCACGACCTTTGCGTGGGATACAGCCGCCTCCTACGCCTGGGCAAGGGGCCACCGTCCCACCGCCAGCACCCCCGCGAGAACCGGGATTTCCTGGAGAACCAGCGCCGCCCGCGCCAAACGACGGCGGCTTCGCAACCCCCGGCTAGCTACTCGGCGTCTTGCTCGGGGCCTTCTTTTTCAGGGCCGTCTTGTTCAACCTTCGAGTGCGATGCAGAACGGGGCCGCCAGACCGGCGTCGCACTGCAACACGAGCAGTGCGTCGATGATGTCGGTGACGCCGTCGAGGTTCATGTCGGCGTTGGCCGCGTTGATCTGCATCGATGGATTGGCCAGAGGACGGGTCGCTGCATCGGTCCGCCGGCCAGCCGTGTACTGCGCGATCACGAGCGCATCGATAATCGATACGTCGCCGGCACAGTCCGTGTTGGCGACATCGGCGACGGTTCCGCTGCCCGCGGGCGTCAGCCCAAGGTCCAACGTGTACGACTGGCCGGCCTGCACGGAGAAGACCTCCGTGAGGTTGGTGAACGGCGAGATCCCGAAGGCAACGGTTCGGACAAGGCCAACACGGCCACCCGTCGCTCCACCCATTGCGCCGCTCATCGCGGTCGTTCCTGCCGGTGGACCGTTACGCACGCGCCCGCCTCGATTCACGGGCACGCTTCCGTGCGATATCTGGTTCAGCAGTCTCAGGTACTCCGTCGTGCGGGCCACGTTTCAGGTTGATTCTGGTAGAGGTTCCGACCCACCCACTGAACGGCATACGCTGGCGCCTGTGACCGTGGCCCAACGCATTGGCGCGTCTGAGATTCGCGCAACTGTCGAGGCGTTTCGCGACCTGCTCGTGACGCACCGGGACATGATCAATGCCCTCAACGTCTATCCCGTGCCCGATGGCGACACGGGAACCAACATGTCGTTGACCCTGCAATCGGTCTGCGCCGAGCTCGAGGGCACTGGTGCCGAGAGCGGCGACATCGAAGCCGTCTGCAAAGCCATTTCGCACGGCTCGCTGATGGGCGCCCGCGGCAACTCCGGCGTGATCATGTCGCAGATCCTTCGTGGGCTCGCCGACACGCTCAAAGACGTCCAAGACGACGAGAGCGAATCCGAGCACTGGGCCCGAGCATTCTCCGTCGCCGCCGAAGCTGCCTATGGCGCCGTGCAACGTCCGGTCGAGGGCACGATCCTCACCGTCATCCGCGAGATCGGCGAAGCCGCCACCGCACACGTCCAAGCCACCGAGTCGGGTGATTCCGGGGCCGACGGTCTGATCGCTACGATCGAAGCGGCCCGTGAGCAGGGCCACGATGCGCTCGCTCGAACTCCTGAGATGCTGCCCGTTCTGAAAGACGCTGGCGTTGTCGATGCCGGCGGCCGAGGCTTGCTGCTGTTCCTCGACGCATTGCTGCATGTGATCGACGGCCGCGAACTTCCGGAGCCGCCCGAGGACTACGTGCGAGTCTCGACCGCCTCGGCGCCCGCGCCGAGCACGAACGACGGCGAGAAGTCCATCGCTGACCTCCGCTACGAAGTCATGTTCTTTCTCGACTGCCCTGACGAACGCATCGACGAGTTCCGCGACGCATGGGCTGCGATCGGCGACTCGATCGTGGTCGTCGGTGGTGACGGCATCTGGAACTGTCACATCCATACCGATGAGATCGGCGAATCGATCGAAGCTGGCATTGCCGTTGGTCGCCCGCACAAGATCCGGGTCACCGACCTGCTCGAAGAACTCGAACACATCGAATCGTTTACCGATCCAACGGCCGCCGCAGACGACGACGAATCACAGGGCAACATCGTCGTGCACAGCAACGAGAAGACCCGCTGCGGCGTGATCACCGTTGGTGTTGGCGAAGGCGTCCGTGCGATCTTCGAGTCGCTCGGTTCGACCGCCATGGTGCTCGGTGGCCAGACGATGAACCCGCCGACCGAGCTGCTGCTGCATGCGGTGAACTACGTCGCCGCCGACGAAGTCCTGCTGCTTCCGAACAACAAGAACATCATCGCCGTTGCCGAACAGGTCGATGCCCACACCGACAAGACGGTCCGAGTCGTGCCGACCCGCAGCGTCACTGAGGGATTCGCCGCGCTGCTCGAGTTCGATCCTCAGGCCAGCGCCGAGGACAACGTGGACGGCATGGTCGAGGCGATCGGCAATGTCGTGACCGGCGAAGTCACCGTCGCAGTGCGCGACGTGAACACCGATGTGGGACCGGTCTCGATCGGTGATTACATCGGCATCGGCCCCGCTGGCATCCAGGCGGTAGCTCCCGATGTCGTGACGGCCATGACGAATCTGCTCGCCGCGATGCTCGACGAGGATCACGAGATTGTGACCCTGATCTGTGGCGAAGGCGCGAGCGAAGCCGAGACGTCGCTTATCGAAGCGTGGGTCGACGAGCATCATCCCGATGTTGACGTCGAGATTCATCAGGGCGGCCAGCCGCTGTACCCGTACTACATCGGCATCGAGTAGTTCGTGGCCGGCCCGCCGCTCTCTCTGGCCGACTTTGACCAGATGCCCGTCGGGCGTCTCAAGGGGATTGGTCCGAAGCGAGAAGCTGGGTTCGCGGCGCTCGGGATCACGACGCTGTACGACGTCCTGACGACGTACCCGCGTCGCTACATCGACCGCACGAACGAAGCGACGATCGCCGAACTGTTGCCGGGCGATGAGGGCATGGTCGTCGTCGAGGTCGTCAACGTCACCAGCCGCAAGACCCGCAATCGCAAGACGATGGTGCTCGTCGACGTCAAGGACCAGACCGGGCGACTGCGGATCACATTCTTCAACCAGCCGTGGCGGACCCGTCAGCTACATGCGGGCATGCACGCGATTATCTTCGGCCGCTGTGAGGAGTACCGGGGTAGTCGGCAGATGACGAACCCGGTCGTCGATCTGATCGGTGATCAGACCGGGCGGATCGTGCCGGTGTACCCGAGCTCGGAAAAGGCTGGCATTGGTACGGCCGAGCTGACGTTGGCGGCAGCGGAGACCCTACGGCGGTCGGCGCAACGAGGGCTTGCAGACCCGGTTCCCAAGGCGCTGCTCAAGCGACACAACCTGACGGATCGCACGACGGCGCTGCAGCGCATCCATGCACCCGAGACGATGTCCGAAGTCGACCAGGCGCGTCGCCGTTTGATCTATGACGAGCTGTTCCGCATCCAGGTGGCGCTCGTGCGCCGCAAGCGTGAGCTCGAGGCGAGCCAGGTCGGTGTCGGCCACGACCCTGACGGTGTTCTCGTCGATCAGTTCCTGGCCAACCTGGCGTTTGAGCTGACCGGGGCGCAGCGCCGCACGATCGACGAACTGCTGGGCGATCTGGTCGATCCGGCGCCAATGCACCGGCTGTTGCAGGGCGATGTCGGTGCGGGCAAGACCGTGGTCGCCGTTGCTGGTCTGCTTGCGGCGGTCCAAGGCGGTCACCAGGGCGCATTCATGGCTCCGACCGAGGTGCTGGCCGAGCAGCACTACTCCGGCGTCCGTGAGATGGTCGAAGGACTCGAGGTCGAGGACCCGGGCACGCTGACGGGCACCCGTCCGCTCGGGATCGCTCTGCTGACGAACAAGACGACAGCGGCTGAACGACGCAAGATCGACGAGTCGCTCGGGCAGGGGAGGATCGATCTTCTGATCGGCACCCATGCGCTGATTCAAGACGCAGTGAGCTTTCCATCGCTCGGGCTCGTTGTGATCGACGAGCAGCACCGGTTCGGTGTCGAGCAGCGGGCAGCGCTTCGGGACAAGGGTGCCGATGGTGCCGTGCCTGATGTGCTGGTGATGACCGCGACGCCGATTCCTCGCACCGCGGCGATGACGGTGTACGGCGACCTCGATGTGTCGGTGCTCGATGAGATGCCGCCTGGGCGCACCCCGATCCGCACGTCGTGGGTCCGGCTCCCGGTCGAAGATGAGCACGGCCAGATGGACATGACCGGCGTGCATCCCGAGGCCGAATCGAAGATGTGGGAACACGTGCGTACCCAAGTCGCCGAGGGCCGCCAGGTCTACGTCGTCACCCCGTTGGTCGAGGAAAGCGCCAAGCTCGAGGTCTCCTCAGCCGAAGAGACCTATGTGCGTCTCCAGGCCGAGGAGCTCGCTGGTTTGCGGCTCGGCCTCTTGCATGGTCGGGTGAGCTCGGCGGAGAAGGAAGAGACGATGAATCAGTTTCGTGCTGGTCGTCTCGATGTGCTCGTTGCCACCACGGTGATCGAAGTCGGTGTTGATGTTCCGAACGCGACCGTGATGGTCATCCTCGATGCCGATCGGTTCGGCATCGCTCAACTCCACCAGCTCCGGGGTCGTGTCGGTCGTGGCTCGCACGAGTCGTATTGCTACCTGGTCGCGGCCGCGACCAATCCGATCGCCGAGTCTCGCGTCGAGGCGCTCGTTGGCTCGACCGACGGGTTCGAACTCGCCGAGATCGATCTCGACCTCCGCGGCGAGGGCACGATCATGGGAGAACGCCAGAAAGGCCGCAGCGACCTGAAGCTTGCGTCACTTCGCCGGGATCGCTACTGGGTCGAGAAAGCTCGCGAAGACGCCTTCGCGCTCCTCGATGCCGACCCCGGACTCGCCAATCATCCGGCACTGCTCGCCGAGATCGACAGCCTGCTCGCCGACGACGAGACCGACTTCCTCCTCAAGAGCTGAGCCGCGGTTCCGGCTCACGGCTGCTCATTCGGAGCGACCCCGTTCACCAGGGCCGTGGAGACGAATTAGGTGGGGCGCCCGGCTGCGGTTGAGGCGCCGGTTGCGGGCTCGTGTGTCTTTGGCGCGGTCAGTTTTCCGAGCAGGTGGTCGGCGACGGTGACGGGGGTGTACCGGGCCTCGCCGAACACCGGCAGCGGTGCGACCTCGACGTCGAGGTTCGGGTAGTGGAAGTAGGCAACCGACCGCCGAACGGGAGCCGCGCCGGCCTGCATCGGGACCACTCGGTGCAGCGTCGATGGCCAGGTGTCGTTGGTGAGCATGGCGAGTAGATCTCCGACGTTGAGCAGCAGCGCGCCGGGGTCCGGGATCACGTCGACCCATCCGGTGTCCGTCACGATCTGGAGCCCAGGAACGGGATCTGCATGCAAGATCGTGAACGTCGTGTAGTCGCTGTGCGCGCCCATGCGTTGTTGATCGGGGAGCGCAGCCTCGGTCCCATCGGGCCCAGGTCGATAGTCGATGCAGGCCATGGTGTCGGGGCCTCGGTCAGACGATGCCGCGAGCGCGGTCCCGAGCATTTCGTCGATCAGCGAATCGAGCCGATGGCTCAGACCCGCCATCTCGGACAACCACCCATGAGCGGCCGCTGAGAAGCCGTCCGCAACCTCATCAGGCCACGGTGTCTGCGCCATAAGCGGATGGTCGCCTACCCGCCCATCATCGGCCGCATTGAAGCTCTCGAAGAGATCTGGCGGCGAGGGCTCGCCGAGGCTGTAACTCAGGGCCTCGCTCCCCTTGGCCCGAAATCCTCGGTTGGCCTCGGGCGCCGGGTGCGTGAACTGTCGCTTCGTCTCCGCCTCGAGCGCAAAGAACCGATCGCACGCTGCTCGCAGCGCCGCCGCTGTCGAGTGATCGGCGCCATGGTTCACGAGCTGCACAAACCCCAACGAGCGAAGTCCACTCGCTAGTTGTTCAGCGGCATCGCCCGACCCCAGGTCGACCACAGGAAGCATGTTCGAAAGCTAGCTGCGGGGCGCGCCGGTTTGGTCAGCGGTCGCGTTGCTCAGGTCAGAAGGTGGTGGCGGCATCTCGCGGCGGGTGGATGCGGGTCGGTAGTTAGGCGGCTTCGTCATCGGAGTCCTTGGATGTCGGCTTCTTCG
>CAZEMU010000109.1:0-13883 GCA_964513315.1 uncultured Acidimicrobiaceae bacterium
AGTCAAACGATGGCCATGCTCGCCCTCCGAGGCCGAGTCACGCAGAGCTGACGCCGCGAGCGCTAGGTGTGTTCCGCGGGGAGGTTGTCCCTGATGGTGCTGATGGGTGTGGCCCAGTTGAGTGCGCCGTGGGATCTGTGGTGATTGTAGAAGTGGACGAACTGGTCGTATCCGAGGGTGCGTTCGGTTTCTGAGTTCCAGGGTCTGATGTAGGCCCATTCTTCGTTGAGGATTCGGTGGTAGCGCTCGATCTTGCCGTTGGTTTGTGGTCGGCGTGGTCTGGTCTTCTTCACCTTGGTGTTCGTCTCTGCGCAGACGCGATGCCAGAGCCCCGACTTGTAGCAGGATCCGTTGTCGGTGAGGACTCGTTCGCAGTCGATGCCGATCGTGTTGAACCAGGCTGCGGCCCGTTTCCAGAAGCCGGCGGCGGTGACAGCTTGTTCGTCGTTGTGGATCTCGGAGTAGACGATGCGGGTTCGGTCATCGAGCGCGGAGTGAATGAACCGGTAACCAACCGATGCGCGCCTGCGCGCAGGCGCGTTGCCGCGGCCATGGAATCGCCAGCCGCCGCCGTCAGGGATCCCGGCGATCTTCTTGACATCAACATGGATCAACTCGCCTGGCCGATCACGTTGATAACGCCTGATGGGTTCGGCGGTTGCTCGATCCCCGATATCGAGGCGGCCGAGCCCGGCTGAGCGGAGAATGTTTTGAACCGTCGACGCTGCGAGGCCGGTTTCGTGGGCGATGTGGTCGGCACCCCATCGGTGTTGCTTGCGTAGCCGGATGCACTCGGCGCGCCTGCAAGCTGGTGTCCGGTTCGGCGACCGATGCGGCCGCGACGACCGATCGAACAAGCCCGACTTGCCCTCAGCGATGAACCTGTCTCGCCATTTGCGCACCGTCTTCGCGTCGACCTGGAACCGCTCAGCGGCTTGCTCGACGCTCCACCCATCGTCGATCACCGCGGTGACCATGTTCAACCGATGCCTCGGTGTGAGACGTGCGTTGGGGTGCTGGGGTTTAACGTTCGACATGAGCCCTCTGTTTGAGATGTGAGTTGTGGAAGACCCACAGCCTCACTCAGAGGGCTCACCCATTCACGGAACCAAAGGGACAACGTCCCCGGTCGTCACAGCTAGGTGCTCGCAACCTGACGAGCGGTGGCCGTCACAAGGACGTACACGCCCAGAATTACGAGCATTCCGCCCGCCGCTTCGGTCCATCCCAGGCGTTCATCGCGGATCAACCAGCCGAAGAACACACCGAACACCGGGATGAGATAGGCGCTCGCTGCCGCCTGGGTCGGGGTCGCCCGACGCACGACGGTTGCCAACAGGGCGAAAGTGACTGCGTTCGCCGGAATCGCCGCATAGAACAACGGCACGAACAAGCCGAGACCCCATTCGGTTTCCGAGGTCCCTTCGACGAGCAACGCGAACGGCACGAGCACGGCGGCGGACATGTAGAGCTGGACGCCGACCAACATGACGGGTGAGACGCGGGTCATGTCCTGCCACTTCATGTAGACGTTGCCGAACGCCCAGGCGAGTGCTGAGAACAGCAGGGCGACGATGCCGACAGTTGCCGCCGAACCGGATAGCGACGGCGAAGCGAGCACGACGGTTCCGCCGAACCCGATGGCCAAACCGATCGCTGCGAGTCGACTGATCGGAACGCTCATCAGCACGAGCGACAGCACGGCGGTGAACAGGGGCATGGTGCTCGCCAAGAGCGATGCCACGCCAGCGGGCACCCGGCTCACGCCGAACACCAAGAGTCCGCTCGACACGCTCGTGATGCTGAACGACACGACAAAGATGTTGATCAGGTCACGCCGGTGTGTCGGGAACTGCTCGCCGCGCAACCGGGCAAAGGCGAGCAAGAAGGTGCCGCCGATAACCGTGCGCAGCGACGCCAACAGAAACGGCGTCGTGTGGTCGAGCGCGAACTTCAGTGCGCTGAAGTTGCCGCCAATCAGCATGGCGACCAAGACAATGACGGCCAGTACGGCCCGTGAGCTCATCAGAGATGCGGTGTGTCGAGATCGACCGCTACGGGTTCGGGCCCCACGGCGCCGGGTTGAGAAGCTGCACGTCTTGTGCCTCGATGTGTTCACGGATCTGGACGGCGAACTTCATGAACTCGGTGTCGGCGAACAGCCGCTTCCAGAAGTCCCGCCGAGCGGCGTCGTCGTCGAAGCGCCAGATGTGGATCAGCTGATGGAGCTGTCCGGTGTCGCTGGTGAAGTAGCCGACCAGGTCGTTCATGAAGCCGCCGGCCTCGAGCGCTGGCGCTCCCTCTTCGCTGTAGAGGCGGATGACCTCGGTCATGTGACCGACCTTGATGTCGTAGGTGCGCTTCTCGTAGATCGGCATGCGGTGACCCTAATTTGGGCAGCGCGGCCGGCGCGAATGAAACTCGAACCAGGCACCGCGTGGGGCCAGGCTGCGCCACCGGTTGCTTGAACGATCGAGCAATGGGGGTTGCCGTGGCTTCACAGACCTACGACACAGGTTCGTACGACATCGTCATCAAGGACGGACTCGTCTTCGATGGCACCGGTTCGCCGCGAGTCCGCGGCGACGTCGCGATCGCTGGCGGCAAGGTCGTCGCCATGGGGCGCATCGACGCGTCTGGCGCCTCGCAGGTGATCGACGCGACTGGGATGCACGTCGCACCTGGCTTCGTCGACCTCCACACGCACTACGACGCACAAATCTTCTGGGATCCGTACTGCACGCTCTCGGGCTGGCACGGCATCACCTCGGTTGCGATCGGTAACTGCGGTTTCGGATTCGCACCAGTTGCGCCAGAGATGCGCGAGTACGCAATGAAGTCGATGACTCGAGTCGAGGCGATTCCCTACGACTCGATGAAGCTCGGCATGCCGTGGGATTGGGTCACGTTCCCCGAGTACCTGGACAGTCTCGACCGCACGCCCAAGGCGATGAACATCTTGCCGTATGTGCCGGCGGGCCCGATGTTGGTCGAGGTCCTCGGCCTCGACGATGCCAAGGCCGGGCGCATGCCGACTGATGAAGAGCACGCTCGGCTGGCAGCGATGCTCCACGAGTCGATGGCAGCGGGCGGGTGCGGCTGGTCCGCACAGCGGCTTCCACCGACCGGTCCGGCTGCGGTGCAGCGTGACTGGGACGGCACGCCGATGCCGACCGACATGATGAACGACGAGACGGCGCTCGTGTTTGCCCAGGTGCTGGCTGAACGGAATCAGGGCGTGCAGCAGGTCACGCTCACGACCGATGACATCAAGCACGACCTGGCGCATCTCGAACAGATCGCGTCGACGTCGGGTCGCCCGTTGCTGCACAATGTCGTGCAAGCGTTCGAGGCGAAGCCGCACATTCATCGTCGGGCGATCGAGTGGCTCGAGCGCTGTAGGGAGCGGGGCATCCCGGTCTATGGCCAGGGCGTCACCAGCGATGCCGGGTTTACCTTCACGCTCGAGGACTGGAACCTGTACGACGACAGCGAGCAATGGATGGAGGCCACGACGGGGTCGCTCGACGAGCGCAAGTACAAGCTGGCCGATCCGGATCGTCGTGAGGGACTGCGCAACAACCTTCCCCAGACGGCGACGGCGCCGATCGACACGGTGACGGTGCTGTCACCTCGCACGCCAGGAACGGAGCAGTACCGCGAGATGTCGGTGGCGCAGGTTGGTGAGCGGACGGGCAAGCATCCGGTCGATGCGATGCTCGATATCGCGGTCGAGGACGATCTCAAGACACTGTTCTTTGTCGCCCCGCCCCAGGGCAGTTCGGATCTGCTCAAGGAGATCGTGCAGTACCCGCACATGCTGTTCGGTGTCAGTGATGGCGGAGCGCACACCAAGTTCTTGACCGCCGGCCGCTATCCCACTGAGACGCTGGTCGATCAGGTGCGCAAGAACGAGTGGATTACCTACGAAGAGGCGCACCGTCGCCTCAGTGCGCTTCCCGCGCATCTTGCCGGGTTCAAGGACCGTGGTGTCCTGCGCGAAGGAGCGCCGGCTGACGTGGTCGTCTACGACCCGGAGAACCTCGAGGTCGGTCCCAACGAGGTCGTCGAAGATCTGCCCGGTGGCGAATGGCGCCGCATTCAAAAGGCGAACGGCTATCGGTCGGTCATCGTGAATGGCCAGCAGACGATCGAGAACGATCAGATGCTCGACGTGTTCTCTGGCAGACTTCTACGCCATGGCGTGGGGTGAGAGGCTTCTGCGACACGGAACGGGCTGAAGGAGCGAACCATGGCGACCTGGGATGACGTGCGATCGATGGCGGGAACCGACACGGGCTTGTGTGTCGTGTCGATGGTGCGGGCCGATGGTTCGCCACATGCGTCGGTGGTCAATGCCGGCCCGTTCGAGCATCCGGTGACCGGTGCGAAGTGTGTGGCGCTCGTGGCCCGAGGCAACTCGGTCAAGGTTCGGCGCGTCGCCGACGGCCAGCGGGTCTCGGTGACCTTCCGCCGAGGCTGGCAATGGGCCGGTGTCGAAGGCCCCGCCGAGCTGATCGGCCCGGATCATCCCGCCGACGGTGTCGACGTGGCAAAGCTGCTGCGTGACGTGTTCATCGCGTGCGGCGGAACCCACGATGACTGGGACGAGTACGACCGAGTGATGGCCGACGAGAAGCGCACCGCGATCCTGGTCGCTCCCGAACGCATCTTGGGTGTGCCCTAGTAGTTCGGGTGCGGGCGTCAGCCCTCGAACTGGGGGCCGTCGTACTGAGGTCGGGGTCGGCGAGGTGCGCCACGCCGGTAGTAGATGTTCATCGCCGTCCAGACGCCGTCAGGGTGGTTGTCGGTGTGCATCGCCATGTCGAGCACCTCGATGTCATCGCCGATGCGCTCGATGAGGTCGGCAACGGCCCGAAGCAGCCGGGGCACATTCGGCTCGCCCGGCCCGGCCGGGTTCGACAAGCGGATGTGACGACAGGTCCACGGTTCGCTCACGCCCCACGATCGCACATCGTGATGATGGAGACCGACTACTCGGCGGACCAGACCTTTGGTAGCAGTGCGGTGCCGGGGCGATCGCCCGATGCGAGACCGTGTGCTCGCATCATGTCGCTGAAGTCTGGGTCCATGCCCACGTCGCGGAACGCGATCCGCACATCGTCGCCGAGCCACTTCGACGTGAACACTCGAAGCTCCCGATCCTCGGGCAGACGGCCGGATCCGCCGTGCAGGATCCGACTGTTGAACACAACGCAGTCGCCGGGCTCCATGTCCCAACTCACCACGCCATAGCGGTCAGGATCGCTGGCGATATCGGGGATGTCCGCCTCGGCGATTGCGGAGAAGTCGCTGCGGTCGATGTCGACCTTGGCGTCGGGGTTGAGTTCGCCGAAGTCGGGCTGGTCGAACACCTCGTCGCGCAGATGCGATCCGGGGACAAAGGCGAGCGCGTTCGCGGCGCTGACCGGAACGAGCGGCATCCAGATCGTGCAGGTGTCGTGGCCGCTCACGGACCAGTACGGCTCGTCCTGGTGCCACGGTGTCTCGAACTGCGAACCCTGCGATCGCACGAACACCGCGTCGAAGTAGAAGTGCATCTGTTGCGACCCAAGCAGCCGTCCGGCCAGTTCGGCCGCGGGCGACTGGTGGACGAACTGTTGGTACTGCTCGATGCCGTGCCACGCCATCGAGTCCCAGAACATGGTTCGGCCCTCGGCGTCACGGTCCCAGATGCGGGCCCGCTCGGTGGGGCTGTCCAGATGGGCGTCCAAACCGGAACGAAGCAAGTCGACCCAGTCGGCGGAGAACATCGACGACAGCATCGTCACTCCGTCGCGGCGGAACGACTCGACCTCGTCGGCGGTGAGCGTCCGCCGCAACCGTGACGGACTCATGCGTCGACCGACGAACGTCGGCGATCTTTCATCTGCTCGTGGGCCTCGACGCTGCCGTCGTGGAACGTTCCGAACCACTTGTCGAGTGGCAGCAACAACATGCCGTAGTTCACCTCGAAGTAGCGGTGGTGCAGGTTGTGGAAGTAGTCGCCGCCATGGAAGTCGGCGTCGTCACCGATCTTGAAACGGTCGAACCCTGAGTGGGATGGCGAGGGCGAGATCATCAAATAGACGAGGCAGAACGTGGCGATGTAGGGCGAGCCTGGAATCGCAAGGAACACGAACGGCAGCGAGAAGTACAGCAGGTGTTCGAGCGGGTGCATCGAGATGCCCGACCACGGCCCGGTGTTCACGTTGCGATGGTGAAGCGCATGCGCCCAGCTGTAGAGCAGGTCGACGTGCAGCAGTCGATGGTTCAAGTAGAAGTGCACGCCTTCGATCCAGAACACGGCGAACGTCATGGCGGCGATGGCCCAGAATGAGCTCAGCTGCGGGATCGACTCGGTGGCGTAGAGACGGAACATGATCGCCTCGTAGAGCGCTGCGATGCCGCCGCCGCTGACCAACGTCCAGAACATGTTGTCCTTGGTCTGGTCGTTGAAGAGGAACGAGTTTCGGTCCTTGGCCAGCCATCGACCTTCGTACTTGAATTCAGTGTCCTGGGCTCGGCGAATGTGGAGCCACCAATGCTGGCCACCGATGACGACGAGCATCAGCACGGTGTTTCGCAGCCACAGCAACGCGACGTCGTCGAGACCGAGCGATGCGAATCGGCCCAGGCTCGGTGTGAGCAGGTGGTACGTCAGCGCTGCCAGACCGATCCAGGCAAGCGATTGCGGCCAGAGGTACTTCGTGATCAGCCAGCGGGCCATGGCGACGGGCCTGGGCGGTGACTGGAACAGGGGTGGCACGTCCATCGGCTCAGGGTCGTATCCCTTGGACCGTTGCATCCTCGTGCGGGTCTGCGCCATCGCCACACTTTTGCGGATGCGGCGGCTCGGGGCCAACAAGGATTGCGGCGCCGCCTACAAGTTCTGCGCATGGGAGCGGCCGACCTGCAACATGGCCGCGAAGCAGAGCAGTGCCGCGAGCGCGGAACCGACGACGATTCCGGCCGCCCAACGCCGATCATCGGTCGCCTCGACAACGAGTCCTGCGGCGAGCGGCCCGAGCGATCCGGCGAGCAGCAGCACGGCGGCATAGAGCCCCATCGTGGCGCCGAGGTCCTCGCGATCGAAGAGCGCTTCGGTCTTCATGCCTTGCAGCGGCGAGAACGCGCCGATGCCGAACCCGGCCACGATCGCGAAGCTGATGCCCACGGGCACGTTCGATGAGACGCTGAGCAGGAACCCTGAGATGGCAACGGCACCGAACGCGATCACCAGCGAACGGTCCAGCCCAAAGCGGGTGACGATCGGTGTCAGCGGGATGCGCCCGAGCAGCTGGCAGAAGCCGCGCAGCGCGGCGATCGACGATGCCGTGCCCGCCGCCAACCCGAGTGAAGTCATCGTGGGCACTTGGTACACGAGCATCGTCGCCATTGCGATGCCTCCAAAACCCATTGCGGCCGTGAAGAGGCGCGTCTCGGCGCGGTCGATCAGTCCGGCGACGATCGATCGGACCGGGGTGGCCTCGGTGGCGTCGCCCTCGGGCACCGCAGGGAGGGCGACTGCTGCGATCGCAAAGGCGCTTGCGCCAGCGCCGGCCAAGACCCGAGCGGTCGCCCGCCACTCGATCGCATCGACGAGCCACGCGGTAAGCGGCAAGAAGATCGCCGAGGCGAACGCGCCCCAGATCGTCAGCACCGTGATGGCCTTTGGTCCATCGGGGTTGAGCCGGACTGCGGTCGGCATGGTCACGTGATAGAAGCCAAGCGCGCCACATGCGCCCAGCCCGACCGTGGCGCCGACGAAGAACACCGCGGCGCTCTGCGCGAACGAGGCGGTCAACAGGCCCGCGAGTGAGAGCACCGCACCGAGCAGGAACACCATGCGGTGCCCAGCGCGATCGAGTAGCCGCCCACCGGCGAGCGACGACAGGCCGATGACGATCTGGCCGGCCGAGAAGCTGGCCGCGAGCGTCGATTCCCGCCAGCCCGTGTCCTCGAGGATCGGGTCCAGCAGGACACCGAACGCGTAGTACCAACAGCCGTAGGTGCAGATGGTGAGGATGCCGAGCAGGCCGATCCCTCGATGGTCGAGGACTCCAGGCGCGGACGTCACCGGGACCGCTTGCGAACCATCACGTATTCGTGACGATGCGTTCCATCGACGGGCCGTTGGCGTCGGTGTCGCCCCAGTATTCGGGGAGCCGCAGGTAGCCGACCCGTGGCAGCTCTTGGGCGAGCTCGAGTCCCTGGTGCAACTTCAGGCGCTGGATCGTCCGGACGTGGGTCAAGATCTCATAGAAGACCATCCACAGCGATGCTTCAAGCGAATATCGAAGCCTCTCGGGCGCATCGGGATCGGGCTCAACGCCCCGGGGCAGGGTGCTCGTCGCGTACTTCCAGAAATGGGTTGCGTGCACGCTGGTGAGGTCAGCCCGCAAGATGTCGATGGGTTGCTCGGCGACGACGCGCTCGAGCCAGCCGACGCCGACGCCGAGCTTGGCGACGAGGTCGGGGATGGCCCAGAACTTGTCCTCGTCGAGGACCCGGTCCCACTTGCCGTTCGGGCCCATGCGGTGGTCGGCCCAGCTGATCGGTTCGGGCGCATCGCCGTCGGGCCACAGCAGTGCGCCGCATCGTCGATACGTGAACACCAGCGAGTCCCACGCCATGTGGGAGATCTGGCGTCGAATCGACCACCACATCCACTCTTTGTGGGGGGAGAGGTCGTCGAGGTCGAGTTGTTCGTCGGTGAGCCCAGCGACTTCGATCTCGGTCCACTCGATCAGACGCGCATAGGGCGGCATGAGTCCCAGGTCTGGGTCGTTGGGCATCTCGACGATGGACGGATCGACGGCAGCCATCAGCCGGTCCCTGCTGCGTTAGTGGCATTGGAGGCGTCGGGTGCTTCGAACGGTTCCGGATCGGCGAAGCGTCGCAGCACGTTGGTCGTCATGCGGGCGGTGTCGTTGTCGTAGCCGTTGCGGGCGAGCGACCCGAACCACGAGATGGAGCCCACCGAGAACACCGCACCTCCGCCGGCGGTCTCGTAGAAGACGATGTCGGCACGGACGTACGGGTCGGGAGTCGGATACTCGACCGACCCCTCGAACTCTTCTTTGGTGCGCACCATGTCGGGCCCGAACGTCGTGGCCGACGCCAGCACCACCGCGTGCTCAGGCGATCCGAGTCGAGTGTCGTAGCGATCGACCTCTTGGCCGGCCGCACCTCCGCCGAGTCCGGTCGTACCGATGCGGCCATCGTCAAGCTCGACGCCATCCCAGATCCAACTGGCCCGCCCAGACATCGAGTCGTCGTTGACGTCGAAGTAGGTCGCTTTCTCGAAACCCTGGGCGGCGAAGCCGATGCCTGCAACCTCGTTCGGTGGACGTCCGTTGCGGCGCCACATGCCGCCGTACTCGCCGCCCCAGGCGTGGTAGTTCTCGCCGTCTTCGGTCTGCCAGTTGCGCACACCGTCTTCGGCTCGGCGCAGCTCCATCGCTCCCGGCCAGTGATCGCTGAACGCCACCCGCCAGTAGAACCCGTTGCCGCCCAGGTACATGAGGCGTCCGCCTTGGCGCTGCCATTCGCAGAGCGCGTCGAGCATCGTCGTCGACCAGTACTCGGGATGCGTGCCGGTGACGATTACCCGGTACGGGGCGAGCGCATCGAGCCCTTCGGCGTGGATGTCCTCGTCGCCGATGACGTCGTGACCGATGTTGCTCCAGTCGAGCCAGGCGTTGATGTCGGTGTCGGGGGTGAAGTTCCAGCCGTCGGCGCCCGGGCGCAGATTGAGCACGGGGCGCAGTCGCGAGCTGAACATCACGCCGCTGCCGTCAGGATGCTTCTCGTACATCGAGAGGCCGACCTGAGGGTGCGTGCGCACGTATTCGTGCTCGGGTCGCAGGTTGGTGCGGGCCCCGAAGAAGTCGGCCCCATTGATGAGCTGACGGTGGTTGGCGTAAGCGATGTAGCTGGCGTTCGACATAAGTAACGCAACATCGTTTGTTGCTGCGCCGTGGGCGGGGCGAACGA
The DNA here is from genome assembly GCA_964513315.1 of uncultured Acidimicrobiaceae bacterium. Lineage (GTDB taxonomy): Bacteria > Actinomycetota > Acidimicrobiia > Acidimicrobiales > UBA10347 > UBA10347. The sequence goes on from CAZEMU010000109.1 coordinate 10,000, forward strand.
AGAACGGCACCCGATCGATCTCGGAAGCTTCTGAGTTGGCGTCCGAGTCGGTGGCTTGGGTCACTCGGAAGGCGTAGATGCCGCTCGGCAAGTCGCTCGGTAGATCCAGCTCGAACGTCGTGTCCCAGCCAGCGTCATAGAGATCGTCCTTGTGGAAGTGGACGGCGTCGTACTGGTCGGTGGCGTCGCGCCAGCGCTGCTCGTCGCCGGTCCAGCTCGGCCCCGTGATTGCGCGCGTCGGCAGCTGGAATAGCTCGCCGTGGTGGTCATGGGTCGCGCACACGATGCGACGCGAGTCCATGCCCCGTGACAGGTCCCAGCGGAGTCGGGTGTCGTCGAGGGTCAGCGAGATCTCGCCGATGCGCCCATCAAAGTTGGGATGACCGGATTCGGTGGCCGCAAGCAGAAGCTTGCCGGCCTGGATCGGGCCCGATGGGCCATCGATGCGGCCGACCGAGATCGACCGTTCGAGCGCATCGCGCCCCGGCGACGCAGAAGCGTTTGGCGCCACCGTGACATCGGTTCGTCCGGTGGCGCAGTCGACCGCAATGTCGATCCGATACCAACGGAGCGGGTCGAGCCGCTGCGAGCGAACCGTCGCTGCAGCGCCGGCGCGCCGGGCGATCACAGCACCGGTCTCGTCGAGGTGCACCGAGATGTCCCCGAGCGCCGCGATGTCCTGCGCCTCGCCGGGTTGGGTTGCGCGAATCGCGAACCGCCAGACGAGTCGCCGACTGGCCGACAAGCCATCGAGATCAACGCGTCCCCAGGAACCGGGCACGAGCGGTTGATCGACAAGCTGCACCGTCTCCGACGGAACCGGAGCGACTGTCTCTGCGAACCCCGGTCCGGAACGGGTCGGGTCGCCGCAGCTGATGCGCACGATGTCGATCGTGGCCTCGCCCGGCGAGTGGCTCGAGGCGCGCAATCGCACCCGCTCGCCAGCTCGCAACGACCACGGCTCGCAATAGCCCGTGATCTGCTTCCCCTCAGCTTGTTCGCTCACCGGCCCAGCTTCGCAGCTGTCAGACGTCGGTCCGAAACGACGAAGTGACTCAGGCGGCGGTGCGCTCGGGGCGGGGCTGTTCGCGTGCGGGACCGACTTCGGCGCCTTCGATCGTGATGCGGTGCATCAGACGACGATGCCCGTGGTAGTCGTTGAGCGCGTTGTGCTGGACCGCTCGGTTGTCCCAGATCGCCATCGAGCCGGGTCGCCACTCGAAGCGCGTCGTGAACTCGGGTCGAGCTGCGTGCTCGTACAGGTAGTTCAGCAATGGAGCGGATTCTTGATCGGTCCAGCCGTGGAAGCGCAGCGTGAAGGCCAGATTGACGTAGAGCGCAGGACGGCCAGACATCGGATGCTTGACGACAACCGGATGCACGGCGTCTTGGGTCGCCGCTTCGGTGTTGTTGAAGAGGCCTCGTTCCACACCGAAGATGTGGCGACTCGAGTGATCCGCCCACAGGTCGAGGAGCATGTCTTGGAGAGCGGGTGACAGCGCGTCGTAGGCCGCGTATTGGCTGGCGAACATGGTGTCGCCACCAAGCGGTGGTGTCTCGCGGGCAAACAGGATCGATCCGAGCGCAGGAATCTGGTCATAAGAGTGATCGGTGTGCCACGCACCACCGATGTTCTTCACCTGATCGGGCTCTTTGCGGACCTCGGCGACTTGGGGATGTCCTTCGACCGGCGTGAAGAATCGGTTCACGTTGATCTGGCCCCAACGCTCGGCGAACGCGACGTGGTCTGCCGGAGTCAGGTCTTGGTCACGGAAGAAGATCACGCCGTGATCGACGAATGCTTGATGGATCGTGGCGAACTCGTCGTCATCGATCGATCGCAGGTCCACGCCGAGAATTTCTGCGCCTACGGCTGGGCTCGTTGGCATGATCTCCATTCGACGAGCCTAGAACCTGGGCGTTTGGCGATCGGTAGCGGAGGCGCTGGCAGCCCTCGTGGTGCTGTCGGCTGCCAGACTCAAGGGGCATGGCGATCTATGACCGACCCGATTGGATCCCGCTTCGGGCGGAGACCGCGATTGACACGAGCCAGCCCATCATCGACGCCCATCACCATCTGTGGGACCGGGCCGACAGCACGTATCTCGCCCCGGAGCTACGCGCCGACGTCGAAGGCTCACACAACGTGACCCGAACGGTCTTCGTCGAATGCTCGGCCGGCTACGACGCAGACGCGCCGCCACACCTCGCCCCTGTCGGCGAGACCCGCTTCGTCGCTGGCGAGGCAGCCACGATGAGCGAGACGAGCCGTGCCCGCATCGGCGCCATCGTTTCCCACGCCGATCTCACGCTCGGCGACGCCGTCGAAGAGGTGCTGCTCGCCCACGACGCGGCGGGCGACGGTCTGTTCCGAGGCGTGCGTCATGGCGTCAACTGGAGTCGTCACGACTCGGTCAAGAACGGGCATCACAACCCGTGCGAAGGCCAGCTTGCAGTGCCTGAGTTCCGTCGTGGCGTTTCCCGTCTCGGCCAGATGGGCTTCAGTTTCGATGCCTGGCTCTACTTCGACCAGCTTCCCGAGCTGGCCGAAATGGCGCAGGCGGTGCCCGAGACGACGATCGTGCTGAATCATCTGGGTGGACCGCTGGGCATCGGCCCCTACGTCGGCGCCCATCGGCTCGAGATGCTCGAGGTGTGGCAAGCGGGCATCGCTGCGGTGGCGGCGTGTCCGAATGTCGTCATCAAGATCGGTGGCATCGGTATGGAGCACTACTTCGGCATGCCCTGGGCGACCCTGCCCCGCCCGCCGAGCTCCGATGTTGTTGCCGCATGGTGGACCGAGATTGTTCGATTCGCGATCGAGAGCTTTGGCCCGGATCGCTGCATGGCTGAGTCGAACTATCCGGTCGATCGACAGACGCTTCCCTACGCAGTGTTGTGGAACGCGTTGCGGCGGATGACCGCTGGCTATTCCGAAGCCGAGCGCAACGACATCTTCCACGACACCGCGGCGCGGATCTACCGCATTGACACGACACCGATGCCAACGCCCGGAGCGAACTGATGCCGGCCCTTCTTCGCTCGTAGAACCACCCCGCAACCGTCGCTGAGAAGGAAGGATCGTGCCAGGCGTTAGACGATGCCCGAGGTGAGCAGGGCCGTGTCGATGTTGTAGAGGGCCATCACGTTGTCCCAGACCATCGCCTGCGCCTCGGCCTCGGGGACATCGGCGAAGACTTCGTCGAGGACCGCCATCGAGTTCGGCCAGATCGAGTCGTGATGCGGATAGTCGTTGCCCCACAACATGTTGGCGACACCTATGTCGTGGCGGGTTGCCATGCCTTGCTGGTCGTCTTCGAAGGTCACCCAGAAATTGCGGTCGAAGTACTCGCTCGGCTTCATGGTCAGATAGTCGACGAGCTGGCCAGGCGTGCGATACGCCGCATGATCGAGCCGCTGCTTGAAGTGGCCGACCCAACCGGTCTCGTACTCGGCGATCACGAACTTGAGGCCGGGGAATCGCTCGACGACGCCCGAGGCGATCAGATCGATGATCGAGTTCACGACGGTGGTGTGGGCGAGCGTGTAGCCCTTGAGCCCGCCGCCCGGCGTGCCCCAGTGGTCAGGCAGTCCACCGTCGAGCGTGACGCCCGTGAAGATGTGCATCGTGATGGGCAGGTCCATGTCTTGTAGCAGCGCCCACAGCGGGTCATAGGCCGGATCGCTGTAGGGAAGCTCCAACCCCGCATGGGCCGGGATCGTGAAGCCCTTGACGCCGAGTTCGCCTGCACGCTTCGCTTCGGCCACACATGCGTCGACGTCAGGTACGGGTAGGCAGCCGATGCCGATCAGGCGCTCGGGGTTGGGGGAGCAGTAGTCGAGGATCCAGTCGTTGTGCTGGCGAAAGGCCGCGGCCTTGGCCT
>CAZEMU010000110.1:0-13703 GCA_964513315.1 uncultured Acidimicrobiaceae bacterium
GGCATCTTCACCGGTGTCGAAGAGACCATCGACTCGTTCGAAGCACTCGTCAACGGCGACATGGATCACCTGCCTGAGCAGGCGTTCTACATGGTCGGTGGCGCCGAAGACGTCGAGCGCAAGGCAGCCGAGCTGGCTGCTGGCGCCTGATCGTCGCCGGACCGAGGAGACTAACCAGTGTCGATTCACGTCGAATTCGTCTCACCCGAGCGGATCATCTTCGAGGCTGAGGCCAAGGAGATCATCGTCCGCACGACTGATGGTGAGATCGGCTTCCTGCCCGGCCACGTCCCGTTCGTGGGCGTGCTGGCAGTTGCCGAGGCGCGGATCTACGACGCGGACGGTTCCACGGTGCACTCGTTTGCCGTGCACCGCGGCTTCGTCGAGATCGCCAACGACCACTGCACGATCCTGAGCGATGTGGCCGAGTCGGCCAACGACATCGACCGGGCTCGCGCCGAAGTCGCTGAGCGTCGGGCAACCGAAGCCCTGGCTGCGGACAAAGAGAACGCCGACGCTGCCAATGCGCTGCGTCGTGCCCAGGTCCGCCTCGAAGTCGCCAAGAAGGCGTCCTAGCTCCGGGCTACTCCACTTCATCTTTCGACAACCCCGGCCCTTGTGGCCGGGGTTTCGTCGTTTTCCGCGGGGTGGAGTTGTGAGCGCTAGCGAGCAACTCGGTAAGCGAGCGCTAGCGAGCGACGTCAGCCGCTAGGGCGGATGTCGATGATGCCGACTTCGGGCCTCACGCCGAACCGGACCTGAGGCGCATCGAGGCGCTCGATGCCGACGCCGGCGCTGACATACAGCGGCACGTTGTTCACGATGCCGAGACCGCCAGCAGCGAGGTCTCGGGGCACGTCGCTAAAGGTCACCGGTGGCCCGAAGAACGGGATCGATACCTGTCCGCCGTGGGTGTGGCCGCTGACGATCAGATCGACGTCGGCGCCGTCGGGAAGTTCGTAAATGACGTCGGGGCGGTGGGCGACCAGGATCGAGAGTGCGTCGGTGCGTTCGGTGAGGGCCACCAGGGTGTTGTCTCGCTCGGGGCCGTTGGCCGCGACCCGGACACCGGCGAGGCGCACGGGAACGCCGTTGAGTTCGAACGCCATCACCCTGTCGTCGATGAACAGCGCACCCGCTTCGGCGGCGATGGCTTCGAGCGACATCGTGTGGTCGCTATCGCCGGTTGTAATGGCGACGAGCTGCGTGTTGTCGACAAGCTGGCGAAGCAGGTCCACGAAGTCGCTGCGGTTCGCCTCGAGCTGTTCTGGGGTGCCCTGGTACCAATCGCCGGGAATCAGCACCATGTCTGGGCGTCGGGAGAGCACCTCGGCGATGGCCTCACGTTCGTGCGCCCCCACGTTCGGGGTCTGGAGGTCGGCGACGACGCCGATTCGCAGTGGCGCGGCGATCGCTGCCTCGACGACGGCTTCATCGACGCGGAGCCAGCGGGGCTCGACATGGGTGGCGTAGAGGCCCAGGACAGCGATGAGTCCGGCGACCACGCCAAAGATCGTGTCGATGCGGCGGCGGCCCAGGCGCAACGAGAAGAGGAACCATGCGCCCAGGATTAGTGGGAGGGTGACCACGACCAGCAGGTACGCCAGGTGGATGAGCCCAAACAGGCCTATCCCGTGGAAGCCATTGATGATGATCGTGCCGACGATGAGCACGATGAACGACGAGACGAGCCCCTTTTCGAGGTCGCGGATGCGCGTCGGCGGCTCGGCCCCGATGAGGGCGACGGGGACGACTGCCATCACCACGGCAAGGATGAGCAGGCTGGTGCTGAGACCAATGGCAGCGGTGCTCATGTTGCCAGTGTGGCCTGTGTAAAGTGAATCCGCGACGCGGACGCCTCGAAATCGGCAAGCGATCAGTCGATGACGATGTCGGCGAGGCCGTCTTCAGCCGGGGGATACGCCATGTCAAGGCCCTCGAGCGCGTTCACCATGAGCCGTGAAATCACGAGATTGCGGAACCACTTGCGGTTGGCCGGCACGACGTACCAGGGCGCATAGTCGGTGCTGGTTTCGGCCAACATCTCGGTGAACGCGGCCTGGTAGGCGTCCCAGTGCTTGCGCTCGGCCAGGTCGCTTCCGGAGAACTTCCAGTTCTTCTCGGGCTCATCCAGGCGGGACTGCAGCCGTTCCTTTTGTTCGTCCTTGGAGATGTGCAGGTAGATCTTGATGATCGTCGTGCCCTCGTCGGCGAGCAGGCGCTCGAACTCGCGAATGTGGCGGTAGCGGCGACGCCAGTGCGCTTCGGGCACGATGTCATGTACGCGCACAACCAGCACGTCTTCGTAGTGGCTGCGGTTGAAGATCACCATCTCGCCGGTCGATGGCGTGTGCTTGTGGACTCGCCAGAGGTAGTCGTGGGCAAGTTCGTTGGAGGTCGGCTTCTTGAACGAAGCGACGCGCACGCCCTGGGGGTTCACGCCATCGAATACGTGGCGGATCGTGCCGTCCTTGCCGCCAGTGTCGGTCGCCTGTAACACGACCAGGACCTTTTGCTTGTCCTCGGCCCACAGCAGCTCTTGGGCGGCCTCGAGGCGATCGTTGAGGCCCATGGTGACCTTGCGGCCGATGCTCTTGGTGAGCCCCTCGTTCTCGTCGGTCGCCCAAGCGTTGAGATCGACGGCTGAATCGGGCTTGACCCGGTAGCGATCGAGGTCGAACGACAGTGCGTGCTCTGGCGTGCTCATGGCGCCATTGTGCACCGTTCCGGGCCACTCCGCAGCTATTCCGGCGCCCGTCGGTGGCATGCGACCGTATGAGGTGTGCGCTCACCTACGCTTGGCCCCGATGTCCAGCGGAGTTCGGGAACCAGTCGCGGCCGGCCTGCTGTATGCAGCCGACCCTCAACAGCTACGGGTCGAAATCGATGCTGCGATCAACAACGCGGACACTGAGTTCGCGGGCCCGAAATTGCTGATCCTGCCGGACTGCGGCATGGTGGCGACCCCGAACGTCGCAGGCTCCGCAATGCTCATGCTCGAATCCGAGCGCGATCATGTTGAACGAGTCGTGCTGATCGCTGATCACGAGCCCGGTCTTGGCGAGCGGAGCTTTGCCGGGATCGCGGTGCCCCGAGCGATTGCCTTTCGTACGCCGCTCGGCGATCTTCTTGTAGACCGCGAAGGGGTCGAGTCGCTGAGCCATCACGCCAACGTCGTGCTCAATGACCGGCCGTTCCTGCAGAACGAGAGCCTCGAGGTACACCTGCCCCCGGTGCAGCGCCTGCTCGGCAATGTCCGCGTCTTGCCGATTCTTGTGGGCGAAGCCTCGACGCCTGACGTCGTCGACGTGCTCGAACGCGTCTGGGGCGGACGCGAGACCTTGCTCATCGTGTCGACGCATTTCGGCGAGGGCGAAGATGCCGAGGCAGTCTCGGATCGAGGCGAGCAGATCCGCGGGCTGATCGGACGCAGCGAGGCCGACCTCGACTCGCTCGCGGCGACGTCGTCGCCACAAACCTTGTCCGCCGTGTCAGCGATTACCGCTCGCCGCTCCATGGGGTTGAACGAGCTCGCCTCCGACACCATGGATTCGCAGCGCGGCTCGGGCTCGGTCGACTACGCCGCCTTTGGTGCCTGGGAATCGTCGGATCTGACGCTGGCCGACCCTGACGTTCGCCACCTGCGGGCGCTTGCACTGGCCACGATCCACCTGACGGTGCTCGGTGGCAAGGTCGAAGGCACCGATGCGGGCCGTCTGCCGCCCGCGCTTGTTGCTCGGCGAGCCTCGGTTGTCACGCTGCGCCGAGACGGCCAGACGCGCGGTTCAGCTGGCACCATCGAGGCCGATCGCGCCCTGGCTGCATCGGTCGTGCGCAATTCCTCTGCTGCCTGCGCGGATCCGCGGCTGCCGTCGATCCAACCGTCCGAGCTCGACACGCTCGACATGGCCATCTCGATCGTTTCGCCCATTGAGCGCATCTTCCCGACCACCTGGGATGAGCTTGGCCGCTCGTTCTCGGTCGGGAGACATGGCGTGCTGATCACGACGGCGAACGCCCGTGCCGCTCAGCTGCCGGCGATGTGGGCGCGCTACAACACGCCCGAGCAGTTCGTCGGCGCCGTGGCTCAAAAGGCCGGTTTGACGGCCGCAGACAAGGTCACGGATGCGGCCTGGTACCGCTTCGAGACGATCGACTACTGAGCACGTCGTGCGCGTGGTGAGGTGGGTCGCAGCGGCTCTTGCCTTGCTGCTACTTGCCACTGCGTGCAGCAGCGCGGATTCTTCTGACGCCGAGTTCGAGAATGCTGCGTCGGAAGCGACGGCCATGCCAACCCCGACCGAAGCGCCCGAGCCATCACCGACCCCAGCTCCGACGGCCGCTCCGGTACCGACCGCTACACCAGAGCCAACGGCGACACCAGAACCGACAGCGACACCGCTCCCCACCCCCGAGCCCATTGACCCACTGGCGGCAGCCGAAGCGGTCTCGTCGCTCGAGTCGGTCGGCTGTCCCGCAGGTGCGGCGAATCCCCAGGTCAGTTGCTACCGGGCGGTCCTGCCGCTCGACGCCTCGGACCCAGATCGCGAAGACCGGGTCGACCTGCTGGTTGCCTTCGTCGACAATGGTGATCGGAGCGGATCCGGCCCCGTTGTTTATCTCCAGGGCGGTCCGGGTGTGGGTGCGGTGCAGACTGCGGCCCGATTCGTGAACACCGGTCGCGACGTCGTGCTGTTCGACCAGCGGGGCACGGGTGCGTCGTTGCCGAAGCTCGGCTGCGACGAGGTCGACGCAGTGTGGGCGAACGAGCGGTCCGATGGGCCGGAACGGATCGACGAGGACACACTCTTCGCGGCGTACGCGACGTGCGCCGACCGGCTCAACGGCGAGACCGATCTCGACGCATTCAATACGACCACGGCGGCGACCGACGTCGAACTGCTGCGGCGCCTGCTCGGCTACGACGAGTGGTCGCTGTGGGGCGTGAGCTACGGCACGCGGCTCGGCCTGACCATCATGCGCGAGTACCCCGACTCGGTTCGCTCGGCCGTGCTCGACTCGGTGGTGCCGTTCGAGGTCGACTTCTTCGCCACGATCCCTGAACATGCCGTGCGGTCCTTTGACGAACTCGACGCCGCATGCGACCTCGAGGCGTGTGCGGATACGCACGGCGACTTTGCCACCAACCTCGACCAGCTCGTTGCCCGCCTCGATGTCGAGCCGGTCGTGATCGAGATCGTGCGGCCGGTCAGCGGCGAGGTCCTTCCGTATCGAGTGACTGGCTCGGACCTGATCTCGATGGTCTTTAGCCAGATGTACAGCACTCGACTGCTGCGTTCGTTGCCTCGCCAGATTGATCGGGCGGACTTCGGCGGCATCGAGGAGCTGGTGACCGGCTACGTGCAGCGGCGCGACCCCGAGCGGCTCGATCTGGCAATCGGTCTCTACTACTCGACGTGGTGCCGCGAAGAGTTCCCGTTCCACGACCCTGCAGCTGACGATGCGCTGCTGGCTGCGACGACCGACCGGTTCGGCAATGCGCTCGACGACGCGCTCAGCTTCTCGGCGGCCGATCGCCTCTGCGCCATGTTCGATGTCGAGCCTGGCCCCGCGATCGACGATCAGCCCCTGCAGACGTCGATACCGACGCTGGTACTTGCGGGTCGCTTCGACCCGATCACGCCGCCAGCGTGGTCACGGGCAGTCGCTGACGCGATCGAAGGTTCGGTCTACGTCGAGCTCGCGGACCACGGCCACGGCATGAGCACGAGTTGTCCGATCGAGATTCGCGAAGCGTTCTTGGACGACCCTGCGGCGCCGCTCGACACGTCGTGTGTTGACGCAATAACCGGGCCAGCGTTCGACTGATCAGGTGTAGTCGACGGCGGAGACTTCTTCGAGCTTGTCGATGCGATGGTTGGCGTTGACAAGCCGTACCGTGCCGGAACGGGAGCGCATGACGAGGCTCTGTGTTGTCGCGCCTTGTGCATTGAAGTGCACGCCCCGAAGGAGGTCGCCGTCGGTGATGCCGGTCGCAGCGAAGAAGCAGTTGTCGCCTGCGACGAGATCGTCGGTGCCGAGCTTGCGGTCGAGGTTGTAGCCGGCTTCGGTCGCCGCCTTGCGCTCGGCCTCGTCGCGAGCCCAGAGACGACCCTGGATTTCGCCGCCCATGCACTTGAGTGCGGCCGCAGTGATGACGCCTTCGGGTGTGCCGCCGATGCCCATGAGGACGTCAGCGCCGGCGTCTTGCCACGCGGTCGAGATTGCGCCGGCGACGTCGCCATCAGGGATCAGGCGGATTCGAGCGCCTGCGGTGCGGATCTCGTCGATCAGCTCGTCGTGACGGGGACGGTCGAGGACGACGACGGTGAGGTCGCGGATGCGTTCGCGCTTGGCGCCGGCGATGCGGTGCAGGTTCTCGGTGGGCGAAGCATCGATGTCGATGGCGCCGGCGCACTCGGGGCCGACGGCGATCTTGTCCATGTAGACAAGCGGGCCTGGGTCAAACATCGATCCGGCGTCGGACACGGCGATGACGGCGATCGCATTGCTGCGGCCGTACGCGGTGAGTGTCGTGCCGTCGATCGGGTCGACGGCGACATCGACCTTGGCGCCCTTGCCGTTGCCGAGACGCTCGCCGTTATAGAGCATCGGGGCTTCGTCTTTTTCGCCCTCGCCGATGATGACGAGGCCATCCATGTCGACGCTGCTGAGCATCGTGCGCATGGCGTGGACGGCAGCCCCGTCGGCGCCTTCTTTGTCGCCACGTCCCATCCAGCGGCTGGCAGCGAGGGCGCCGCTCTCGGTTACACGGACAAGCTCGAGTGCGAGGTTGCGATCCGGGACGGTGCTCATGCAGGGGCGCTCCTGGCGAGGGGGTTGTCCCCCAACCTATCGGAGGAGTCACCGCCATCTTGAGGATCGCCGAGGACCGTCCGGTGGCGAGGCCTCGCCGAGGTGGCATGATGGCGCCGTGAGTACGACGGAGATGGAAGACGACGCCGAGCACGTCTGGTGCTTTCAGTGCGGCAACCAATACGACACGGGCGTCGAATCCTGCGTCGAGTGCGGTGTGCCGACGAGCGCAGAACGACCGCAGCTGGCCGACGATGTCGGCGGCGAGGACGAACCCCAGCTGGCCTATGAGTTCCACGAATGGACGGGCCAGGGCCGATCGATCCTCGACGGCATGCTTTCCCGTTCCGGCGTGGCCCACGCCTGGCAGGGTGCAACGCTCATCGTTCGCGAAGAAGACGAGGCCGTCGTCGACGCAGCCGTCGCCGAGACCGAAGTCGTCGCAATGCCGACGCTCGATCTCGACCAGCCGACGATGGTCTACGAACTCGAGGACCTCGACCCCGAACATCACGCCCGCCTGCTGCGTCGTCTCGGCGATGATGGCATCAGCCATGCCTTCGATCGCAACGGTGATCTGTTCGTCTACGAGAAGGACGAAGAGCGCGTCGATGCGTTGTTCGACGGTCTCGACGAAACCGATGCGTCCGAGCGCGAGTTCGGCCCTGGAATCGGCGCCGATCCGGTGCAGGTCATGACCGATCTGTTCATGGCTGCTGGTCGCCTCCGCAAGAAGGGCAACGACGCGAAGGGTGTCGTTGGCCTGGTGGAAGCAGCGGACAAGGCCGAGCAGATGACGCTTCCGTACGGCATGACGGCCGACGTGTGGGGCAACGTGCTCGACGTGTCGACCGGTCTCGCCTCGGTACTCAAGGGCGAGAACGAGTTGGCCGAGGGGACCGTCGAAGAGTTCTCTGGGCACCTGCACGACCTGCTTCGTCGCCTCGTTTGACGCAACCTGAATACGGGAACTGCCCGCTCGGCCAACGTTGTGTGCGACCTCGCACCTACGATGCTCGATCGTGATCCTGGCCGAACTCGAGATCTATCACTCGCGTCCGATCGCGCCGACGCGACGGGTTTCGATTGGCCATGCGGTGCTTCCGGTCGAGGACTCTCCCGGCTTCGGCGGCATGTTGCTCGGCGGGATCGTCGCTCGTTACAGCAAGTTTCTCGACCCCGATCTGATCGAAGAACTCGAGGTGCTGAGTTACCAGGTCGAGCAGGGGCAGCGGATTCCGCAACCTCGCTTGCGGCACCGGCTGCAGACCGACCGGGTGGGCTTGCTTCGCTCGGTGCATCGCCTCGAGCGGCTGCCGAACAATCGTCTGCACCTCAACTTCGAAGAGAAGCACGAGGCGCCGCCGCAGTTCGTGCTCGCCGCGGTCTACAGCGCGGGCAAGCTTGAGCCTGGTGTGCGTGGCGATGTCATGAAGGTCATCCGCCGGGCCATTGGTTGGCAGGGTGACGTGACGAACGACGATGTGCTGCTCGGCCATCTCAGCTCGTCGTACTCGCGGTACGCGTTGTCGAGTTCGAGTCAGGCTGATCCGCTGGCGTGGGCGCTCGAAGTCGTGGGGCTGGATCCCGAGGCTGAGCTGCCGGACGAGAAGACGTTGCGCAAGCGGATCCGAAGCCAGCTGCGTGACGCTCATCCTGACGTGACGGGCGATCATGAGGACGCGGCGGATCGCATCGCTGAGCTCACCGAGGCCCGACGTATCCTGCTGACGTAACGCCGTCACGGTCGTTCCTGGGGGACACGCACGCATATGGCTCTCTTGCTCGGCATCGACACGGGGGGAACCTTCACCGATGCTGTCCTCGTTCGCGATGACGCAGGTGTCGAAGAGATCGTCGCGTCGGCGAAGTCGCCGACGACGCACCATGACCTGGCGATCGGCGTTGCGGGCGCGGTTCGCAATGTGTTGGAGCGTGCCGCTGCCGTGTCGGGCGCCGAGGTCTCGGCTGGCGATATTGCGCTGGTGTCGGTCTCGACCACCTTGGCAACGAACGCGCTCGTCGAAGGCCACGGCGAGCCGGCCGCGGTGGTGGCGATCGGGTTCACCGAGGCGGAACTGGAACGAGCCGGGCTAACCGACGCCGTCGATCCTGAGCTGATCGTGACTTTGCCCGGTGGCCACGATGCGCACGGAAATGAGCGCGAGCCGTTCCCTAAAGAGGGCGTGCGCGCTGCGGCTGAACGGCTCGGGCCGCATGTCTCGGCGTTCGCGGTTACGGCCCAGTTCAGCGTGCGCAATCCCGCCCATGAGCGTCAGGCCGTCGACCTGCTTCGCTCGCTCACGGGGAGACCAGCGACATCGAGCCACATACTGTCCGCCAAGCTCGACGGTCCTCGTCGAGCGCTCACCGCGGCGTTGAATGCACGACTGCTGGGCACGATCGATCGTTTGAATCTGGCCGTTCGTGGCGTGCTGGCAACAGAGCAGATCGACGCTCCGCTGATGGTGGTCCGGGGCGACGGGTCGCTGGTGTCGGCCGAGTTCGCCGGCGTGCGTCCGATCGAGACGGTGCTGTCGGGACCGGCTGCGAGCGTCATCGGAGCACTGCATCTTGCTGAGGTGAGCAGCGGCCTGGTGTCCGACATCGGCGGTACGACGACCGATGTCGCCGTGATCGAAGATGGACGCCCTCGCATTGCGCCTCGCGGCGCGGTCGTCGGTGGCTATCGCACGATGGTCGAAGCGGTCGACATGGCGACGATCGGCCTGGGCGGAGACAGCGAGGTCCGGATCGACACCCGGGCGACCGACGGTCCGATCCTGTTGGGCCCCGAGCGAGCGATTCCGATTGGGCGCCTTGCGATTGAGCACCCGCAGGTCGTCGATGTACTGGAGCGCCAGATGGGTGCTCCTGTCGGGTTGACGAGTCACGGACGCTTCCTGGTCGCTACGGGAACGCACGGCGCGGCTCCGACGGACACTCGTGAAGCTCGGGTGCTGGAACGCTTGGCCGATGGACCGCTGCCCGAGGCCGACGCAGCACCGTCGGGCCTCGATGGTCGGGCTGCCGCTCGGCTGCGGGCCCGGGGCCTGGTGCGCGTGGCAACGCTGACACCGACTGATGCGCATGCCGTGGTGCATGGTGTCGACGGCATCGATCGCGATGCTTCGACACTGGTGGCTGCTGTGCTCGCCCGACAGACGTCGGCCAAGGGCGCGACAGTGTCCGAGGGCGCCAACGAGATCGCGGCGCTGGTCATTGAGCGGTTGGTGCGGCGCTCGTCGGCGTTCGTGCTGCAGGTCGCCTTGGCCGCCGATGGACTCGATGTCGACACGTCGGACCCGCTGATCGCGGCAGCGCTCGATCACCATGCGGGTGCGGCCGACGTGGGCATACGGATCAACACGCCCGTGATTGCCATTGGCGCTCCTGCGGCGACGTACTACCCGGCGGTCGCTCGACTGGTTCGGACCGACGGGGTCGTCCCCGAACACGCCGAGGTCGCGAACGCCGTCGGGGCGGTAGTGGGCCGAGTGCGGGTCCGTCAGTCCTGCACGATCACCCAACCGACGCGTGGCCAGTACCGGGTCCATCTCGAGGACCAGCCGACGTTCGGCTCGGTCGAGAACGCGGTTGCGCATGCGACCGAGCTGCTCACCGCAACCACGCTCGCCGACGCCGAGCAGGCCGGGGCAGCGACGCCCGACGTCAGCTCGGACTGGGAAGCCCGCACCGCAGTTGTCGAGGGCAAAGAGATCTTCGTCGAAGGCACGTTGACGATCGAAGCCTCAGGACGGCCGCGCTTCTAGCTACTTGCTGTCGTGGGGCTACTTGCTGTCGTGAGGGTTGAGTTCTTCGAGCGCCTTCTGGGCGGTCTCGGGGTACCAGCGGAGGATCGCGGTGGCGAGAATCGGCACGATCGCCAAGATCGCAAAGGTTGCGCCGAAGCTCCAACGTTCGGACATCTCGCCGACGAAGGCGAGACCGATGATGCTTCCGACGACGGCCACGAGCGTTAAGAGACCGTTAGCCAGACCTCGTCGAGAGGTCGGGAACATCTCGGGTCCGTACACGCCGAGTGCGGGGATCGCGGCGGCGCCGATGATTGTCGAGAGGGTGCCTGCGATCCACATGAGCGGCCCGCCGAGCCCGTAGCGAATCACGTTGAAGATGACGCCGGCGAGGATGCCGATCGCTCCGATGATGCGGCGGCCGCGTCGGTCGGCCATCGGGCCGAAGATGGCGACGCCGATGCCGATCGGTGTGCTCGTCACGGTCGAGAACAGGCTGATCTGGGTTCCGGAGAAGCCACGTTCGTCGCGCAGGTACTCGTTCTGGAAGTTCGACGATGGTGCGGCGAACATCGAGGTCGCGAAGCCGACCATGGCGAGCATCGTGAATCGTCGCCGGATATCCGAGGTGATCGGCGCCGGTTCGGCCTTGCGTTCGGTCATCGTGGTGAAGCGTCGGGACTCGGGCAGGCGACGGCCAAGCGCCAGGATGACGGGGATCGCGAGCGCGGCGACGAGGAACAGGATCCGCCAGCCGCCGGTCGAGGTGTCCGCGAGCGGGATCAGCCAGAGCACCATGCCCGAGCCGAGCCCGGCGAACAGGGCCAGGATCGAGGCGGTCCAGGCACGGGAGCCGGCCGGGGCTTCCTCGGCCGCGAAGATACCGATCAGCAGGCCGAGCCCCGTGGTGAGTCCGCGAGACACGAGCTCGGCGGAACCGAAGAACCAGATGTTCGTCGACGCCGCGGCGATGACCGCGAACACGGCCGCTCCGAGGCCGGCCGAGACGAGCATGCGTCGTCGGCCGACTCGGTCGGCCAGGTAAACGATGAGCAGTGAGAGCAGGGCACCGATGCGAGTCATGCCGGTGACGAGACCTTGGGTGCCTCGGTCCGCGCCGAAGTCATCAGCGACGAACGAGATGGTCTGGGACAGCAGCGTGCCGAGATAGGCGGCGGCCATCGTCGCGGCGATGAGGAGCGTGAACGCGTGGGCGCCTTGGGCATCGAAACGCTGGGGCGGCGCCCAAAACGGTGCTTCGGTCTGGAAGCGGCGCTTGCGGATCGCCCAGCCGAAGAACAACCCGAACGGGGCGGCGAGCAGGGGAGTGGCGAGGCGGAACTCGGTGGTCTCGGTCAGGTCGCCGTTTTCGGCTTCGTCGACGCTGCGTTCCCAGACGCGAAAGGGGCCTTCATCGAGTGTGAAATAGCCGGAATCGGCGCCGCTGGGGCGCTCTCGCACCATCCAGTCGTCACGAGCGGCTCGGAGCGCGTCGAACGAGGCAGCGTCGGAGTGGCGGACCACGACTCGCTTGGTGGGACCTGTCCGGGTGGACGATCCCGCTCGCTTCTCGCGGCGCGGCATAGGGGTCGCACCCTACAAGCGCCGAACCGGCAGGCTGGCGTCGCAGCGTTAGGCTGGTCTGGTGAGCGAAAGCCTGTTGGTCCGTGGTGGCAAGTCACTAAGCGGCACGATTCGTCCATCGGGCAATAAGAACGCAGTTCTGCCGATTCTGTGCGCAACGTTGCTGACCGACGAGCCGATGACGATCCGCAACGTTCCCGACATCACCGATGTCGCCAAGATCGTCGAATTCTTCGACACGATCGGCTCCGACGTTGCCTGGGATCGTGACACGCACACGATCAAGGTCTGTCACGCTGGCGTTGCGCTCGACGTCGTCGACTCGCTTCCGCCTGGCATGCGTAGCTCGGTCATGTTGTTTGGCCCACTGCTTTCGCGTGTTGGTCAGCTCAACGTCACCGACGACGCCACGGGCTGTTCGCTTGGCGCTCGCGAGGTTGACCCGCATCTCGACATCCTCGAAGGCTTCGGCGCTGCCGTCGAGTGGGGCGACCGTCGAGTCCTCGAACTCACCGGCCCGTTCTCGACAAGCGAGCACTGGCTCGACTACCAGTCGGTGACCACGACCGAGCATTTCGTGATGTGCGCTGCGCTGGCTGATGGCACCTCGAAGCTGATCAATGCCGCGAGCGAGCCGCATGTGCAGGATCTCTGCAACGCGCTCGTCGCCATGGGCGCCGAGATCGATGGCATTGGCACGTCGGTGCTGACCATCGTGGGTGTGCCTGAGCTTGGTGGTGCCGAGATCAGCATCAGCGATGACCACCACGAGATCTTCACCTTCTTGGCCATCGGTGCCATGACCGGAGGCGACGTCACCGTCGAACACTCCGTGCAGCGCCACTTCCCGCTGATGGACCGGGTCCTGAACCGCTTCGGGCTCGAAGTCGAGACGACCGCGACGGAATCACGGGTGTCCGCAACCGGGCCGCTGCGTATCGAATCGCCCCGGACCGAGAACTTGCTGCCCAAGGTCGAGGGCGCTCCTTGGCCGTACTTCCCCGTGGATCTGATCCCGCCGGTCGTGGCACTGGCGACGGTCGCCGACGGCACCATGCTGTTCTGGAACAAGGTCTACGAAGGCGCCTTTGGTTGGGTGCCAGAGCTGATGAAGTTCGGTGCCCAAGTCACCGTGTGCGATCCGCACCGGATCATCGTGACCGGTCGTGACGATCTGCGGCCGGCCCGCGTCGAGGCGCCGTACATCATCCGTGTGATCATCTCGCTCTTCATGGTGGGCGCAACGATCGATGGCGAATCGATCATCAACAACGCATCGCCTGTGCGACGAGCCCACCCGAACTTCGTGGAGAACCTCCGTTCACTCGGCGCCGATGTCGAGTGGGTCGCCGACTAGCTGTAGCGGCAGGCTGCGAAACCGGGTCGACGGGTCTCGGGAGGCCAACTAGGTTCTTCGCTGCCCCGGGCTTCGTCTTCGCTTCCTTCATCCCCTTCGGGGAAATGTCACTTCCAGCGGAGGCAATCTCCCGGGGCACCTTTCGCGATGTACCTCGACCACATCGCCATCCGCCGGCTTCGCGTCGTTCC
>CAZEMU010000111.1:0-1687 GCA_964513315.1 uncultured Acidimicrobiaceae bacterium
GAAATCGGTACACTCAGTTGGTGGAAGATGTTGAACGGCTCCTCGTGACGGCGCGAGAGCGATCCGGTCTGAGCCGTGCCGAGCTGGCGCGCCGGGTTGGCACAAGTCGCGCAGCTCTGCATGACTATGAGCGGGGTGCTCGGTTGCCTCGGGTGGATGGGTTTCTGCGGGTGCTCGATGCGACCGGTGTCGAGATCCGTTTCGACTTTCCCGCTCCCGTCGCAGGCGAGGCGGATCTTGCGGAGTTCGTCGGCGCATTGGCGGTCTCCGGTTCTGCGTCCGGCGAGGTCGACAGGGCCTGGGCTTGGCGCAGCATCGTGTCCGACTTCATTGCCAACGAGTTCGTGCCAGCCACCCGAGCGCAGCGCAAGGCGTTGGTGGCTTCCGAGCCGCCGTTGCTCGGTGACGATCGATGGGATGCGTTCGTCGGCGCGGTCGCCGAACACCTTGCTTGGCATGCCGAGTTCGACGCGCCGTCTTGGACTGCGTCCGAGGTGCGATCACGCACGGGGCCGTTCTGGTGGCCGGTGCACGGCGAGCTCGCAACGATGCGGGCGGCGGCGATGATGCATTCGCCCGCTGCGTTTCGCCGTCGGTGCATCAATGTCGATGGTCGAGAGCTTCCTCGGGTGACCCGGTGACCTCGCTCGATCGGGAGTTGTTGCTGCGGGCCTTCCGACGAGTCGCCGACGAACTCGAAGTCGAACGGGTCCGAGCCGAGGCAGTGCTCGCCGGCGGTGCAGTCGTCGCGTTGTTGTTCGATGCCACGCGGGTGACGCGAGACGTCGATGGTCTGGTTGTCGAGGGTCACGGTCCCCTGACCAAGGCAACGCAGCGGGTCGCTGCAGAGCTCAAGCTGCCGCGGGGTTGGTTCAACGAAGGCGTTGCTGCGTATCTGTCAACCGAACCAGATCCAGGGCGAGCGGTCGTGTTCGATCATCCGAATCTGACGATGTACGCGGTGTCTGCCGACCACATGCTTGCCCTCAAGGCGAGGGCGGCTCGCGCCCAAGACTTGGGGGACCTGAGGCTGCTCGCCGACGCCGTTGGCGCAGCCGACGCGGCTGCGGTGCTGGCGGTTGTGGACCAGTTCTTCCCGGACGATCCCATCAGCGACAGAGCCCGCTCGGTGATCGAAGACCTCTTCGATAGCTGACTGCGTTGATCTAGAGCAGCGCCATCAGTGGGGGAGCGATCGAACTCCCCGACGAGATCGCCGCCGCCCTCGCGGCTGCAGCCGCTCAACGGGGCGTGAGCATCGACGAGTTGGCAGCCGAGACGATCTCGGCCCGGTTCGGGCCCATTCGCCGCAAACTGAGTTTCGCAGCGGCAGGGTCTTCGACCACCGGGCGGAGCGCTGCCGAGGCCGAACAGCTGCTCGAAGAGGGTGGGTTTGGCATCGATAGTGCTGATCGTTGACACTGCGCCACTGGTCGCGGCCGCTGATGCCGCTGACCCGATGCATCAACGTTGTTTGGCGTTGCTGCAAACCCATCCGGGTCCTCTGGTCACCACGGCGCTGGTGATTGCCGAAGCCGGTTGGCTGATCCGCCGCCAGCTCGACATCGCCGCTTGAGGCAGCGTTCTACACCGCGATTGTCCAAGGCCAGCTCACCGTCGAACCGGTTGCGGCCGAGGACTGGGGGTCGGATCATCGAACTGCTCGACACCTACAGCAACATCGGTC
>CAZEMU010000111.1:1787-13600 GCA_964513315.1 uncultured Acidimicrobiaceae bacterium
GCTGAGTGCTCGGTCTAGAGCAGCGCCATCAGTGGGGGAGCGGGTGACTCGATGCGACCGAGTTCTTCCATGGTCTCGGTGACTTCGAGGAGCACGGTGGTGTCGACGCCGATACTGGTCGGCCAGTCGCAGCGGTCGAGCCAGGTGCGGGTGTCGCGCTTGGCCATGCCATAGCGGTCGACGATCAGGTCGATCGTGATCTCGGGATCGGCTTTGAGGGCGGCGGCGTGGTCGAGCACGATCGCGACCACGTTGTCGACGAGCGCTCGGTCCTCGGCGAGCACGTCGCTGCGACCCGCGGTGTAGAACGCCGGCCATGGCGTCGCCATGTCGCCGACCCGCTTGAACACGCCTCGCTTCACAAGCGGCGCAGTCACGAAGCGTTCCCACAAGAAGATGTGGGCCTTGCGCTTGGGGAGCGCCTCGGCGGCGCCGTCGATGCCACCGACGACGACGAACTGACTGTCCTTGAGCTTCCAACCTTGCTGGTCGGCGAGGACATAGGCCATGAGCTCGCTGCCGCTACCGAAGCGCGAGATGGCGAACTTCTTGCCCTTGAGCTCGGCGACGGTGTCCTGCTTCGCTTTGGCGGCCACATGCACGCCCCACGTGAGCGGCGTCGTCGTGAAGGCGCTGTGCAGGCGGATGTCGCGGCCCCGGGCTATCGCCGTGACGGCGCCCTCGGTCAACAGCGTGGCGAGGTCGATCTCGCCGTCCTCGAGTGCGGTGACGAGTGCGCCGGTGCCTCCGGCGTATTCGGTGAAGGTCACCTCGATGCCCAGATCGGCAAATGCGCGGTTCTGGAACGCCTGAATCCACGGCAAGTTGAACGGCTCGGCAACGCCACCGACACGGAGCACACGTCTTTGCATCGGGACAGACTGCCCGTTCTGCGTCAGTAACGCAACGATTGCGCTGGCTCGCTCTTTGTCTCCGCTATCCGGCTGCGGTGTTTCCGCGCTGTGGCGCAAGCAGCGGCTTGCCGCCATCTCCAATCGACCGGGTCAACAGGTCAGTAACCACGTGGTCCGAGGGCCAAATGATCTGGCGTTGCCAGGCGAAGCCGAGTTTCTCGGCAACCCGATGAGATGGCGCATTGTCGGCGGCGATGATGCAGAGCATCTCACCATCAGAGTGGCGATCGGCTACGTCAAGTAACGCCTGCGCAGCCTCGGTCGCGTACCCCTTGCCGCGAGCGTCGGTGGCGAAGCGCCAGCCCCACTCAAGTCGGTCGACGCCGTCGATGACCGCAGTGTCGACTCCGGTGTAGCCGACGGTCTGACCCGTCGACTTCTCGATGACGGGCTGCTTGGCATACGGAATCAGTTTCGGGAGTTCGATGAGGCGGTCGACGCGAGCGTGTGCTTGTTCCATGTCGAGCGCACCGGCTCCGAAGGCCATGAACTCAGGGTCGGTGAACAGCTCGAGGAAGCGTGGCCGGTCAGCCTCGACTGCGGGTCGAAGTCGCAGTCGCTTTGTCTCGATCGACACGGGTGCGCTCACCGCTGCATCCTCGCAGACTTCCGGGCTACGGCCAGCGCTGGACGAGCGGACCAGCGGTCGGCAGGCATGCGGCAAGCAACTCGATGTCGGCTGTGTCGCCGGTGACGATTCCGAGGCCAAGGTGAGCGGCGGTCACAACCAGATGGGCGTCGGTCGTATCAGTGGTGCCAGCGGCGCCGAGGATCTCGCCAACTCGACGCCCGTCGAGTTCGTCAAACGGATGGATCGTCACGGTCTTGAGGAAGCTGGCGAGACGAGCTTGCTGGCTGCCACTGCGCCACACCTGGGCAACGACCGGTGCTGTCGTGTGTAAGTCGTGGCCAGCGCGCTCTGCTGCAATGCGGAACGAGAGTGCCGCCCGGTCACCGCGATCGACGGACACCAAGACGCCGGCGTCGACAATCACGAGAAGTACTTGGCGGTCATCTCTGCGACCTCATCCTCGTCGATCCCACCCATTTCGCGAGACCAATCGTTGATGAACTCGCGTGTTTCCTTCCGCCGCTCGACGTTCGCAAGGAACTGGGCGAGCGCGAGTCGCATGACCTCAGAGCGGCCGCCGAACTCTTCTTGAATTGCGTCGATGCGCTGCTCGTCTTCTTCGTCAACTCGTATATGCAGCGTCGTCGTCTTGGCCATCCAGTCAGTGTATTGCGTTTGTAACGCAGCTGCAGCCTGGTGTATTCATCTGAATGTTGACAATAGATTGCGATGAATCTATTGTCCGAGCGATGGCGCTGGCAGAAGGACAATCGAGCGAACCCCAGTTCCTCGACACCTACATGCCGTACCTGCTGCGCCGTGCCGATCAGACGCTGTCGTCTCGCTTCTACACAGTGCTCAATGACCGAGGTGTCGCCCGCTCCGAATGGCGCGTCTTGGCCGTGCTCGAAGAGCTCGGCCCGCTCACGGTGCTCGACCTGACCGAGGCAGCACTGAGCCCGCAGCCGACCGTGACCCACGCGGTTCGGCGCCTCGAAGAACGTGGCCTGGTGTCGCGGACGCACGGTGCCGTTGACCGGCGCCAGCGCATCGTCGCCGTCACGCCCGCAGGGTCCGCGCTGACCCGTGCCCTGTTTGTCGAAGCCGCGCAGCTCGAGGTCGAGGCGCTCGCCGACTTCGAGCACGGCGACGAACTGATGGCGCTCCTGCGAGCCTTCACCGCATCGATCGAAGCCACGCTCGACCCCGTCCGCAACGAGGAATCCCATGACTGACGCTCCCGTCGAATATGACCCGCCGAGTGCGCTTGCTCGGCGCCCGTTCAACCTGCAGGCCTGGATTGACGATCACCGCGACGAGCTGACCCCGCCGGTCGCCAACAAGCAGGTGTGGCGCGAGGCCGACATGATCATCATGATGGTCGGCGGCGGCAACGAGCGGAACGACTTCCACGACGACCCTCGCGAAGAGTTCTTCTACCAACTCAAAGGCGACATGGTCCTGTGGCTGTGGCCCGAGGCGGGCGAGAAGCCGTTCCCGATGCCGATCCGCGAGGGCGAGATCTACCTGCTGCCGCCGAACCTGCGCCACTCGCCGCAGCGGCCCGACCCGGACTCGATCGGCCTCGTCGTCGAATACCAGCGGCCCATCGGCGAGCTCGATGGTTTCGAGTGGGCGTGCTTCAACTGCTCGCACCTGGTGCACCGGGTCGAGCTGCAAGTGCAGGCGATCGACAAGGACCTGCCGCCGCTGTTCGCCGCCTTCAACGAAGACGAAGACGCCCGCGTCTGTCCGAACTGCAGCGTTGTGCACCCCGGCACCGGAGCCCGCCTGTGAGCGACGGCCCAACCATCGCCGGCATGACCGCCGCCGAACTCGACGCGGCTGACCCGCTCGCAGGGTTACGCGACGAGTTCGAGATTCCCGACGGCATCTACCTGGTCGGCAACTCTCTCGGCGCACTCCCGAAGCTCGCCCGCGAGTACGTGAACACCGAACTCGATCGCTGGGCGACCCTCGGCGTCGAAGGCCACTTCACCGGCCGTCTCGGCTGGAAGGACTACCACGAGCTCGTCGCCGACCAGCTCGCAGCGATCGTCGGTGGTCACCGTGACGAGGTCGTCGCCATGAACGCACTGACCGTCAACCTCCACGTGCTGATGGTCAGCTTCTACCGACCCACCCCGCAGCGACACAAGATCCTGATCGAAGCGCACGCGTTCCCATCGGACCACTTCGCGGCCGAGTCCCAGATCCGCCAGCGTGGCTTCGATCCAGCCGGCTCGCTCATCACGATCGAACCGCGTGCGGGCGAAGAGACGCTCGTCGCCGAGGACATCCTGGCCGCCATCGCCGAGCACGGAGACGAACTCGCGCTCGTCATGTTGCCCGGCGTCCACTACTACACCGGCCAGGTCATGCCGATGGCCGACATCGTCGCCGCCGGCCACGCCGTCGGCGCTCAGGTTGGTTTCGACCTGGCCCACGCCGTCGGCAATATCGAGCTGGCGCTGCACGACTGGGACGTCGACTTCGCCGCCTGGTGCTCCTACAAATACCTCAACAGCGGTCCCGGCGGCGTCGCCGGTGCGTTCGTCCACCAGCGCCACATCAACGACCAGTCGTTGCCGAAGTTCCTCGGCTGGTGGGGCACAAACCCAGCGACCCGATTCGAAATGGCGACCGAGTTCGATCCCATCCCGACGGTCGAATCGTGGCAGCTGTCCAACGCGCCGATCCTCCCGATGGCCGCGCTGCGAGCATCGCTCGACATCATCGAGCGAGCGGGCGGCATGTCCGCCTTGCGAGCCAAGTCCGAGAAGCAGATCGAATTTTTCGATCGCCGACTCGAAGAGACGCTGGCCGGTCGTGTCGAGAACATCACGCCGCGGGCCCTGCACGAACGCGGCTGCCAGTACGCCCTCCAGGTTGTCACCGGGGAGGGGAAGCATGTCTTCGAAGCGCTCGAAGAAGCACGGGTGCTGTGCGACTGGCGTGAGCCCGACGTGATCCGGGCTGCCCCGGTGCCGCTGTACAACTCGTTCGCCGACATCGATCGCTTCGTCGACATTCTCGACGGAATCCTTCGTGGCGGGGGACGCGCATGAGCGCCTCCGGCCGAATGGTCGTTGTAGGCGCTGGCCAGGCCGGCGCCCTGCTGGCGATCTATCTCGCTCGCCAGGGTCACGACGTGACCGTGTTCGAGAGCCGCCCTGATCTGCGGACCACCGAAATCGATGCCGGTCGCTCGATCAACCTTGCGCTCGCGACCCGGGGCATCGTGCCGCTCATCGACGTCGGTGTGATCGACCAGGTCGACGCCATCACGATCCCCATGCGTGGCCGCATGGTGCATGCCACCGGTGACCCGACTCCCGACCTGCTCCCGTATGGCTCCAAGACCCACGAGGTCATCCACTCGGTGTCACGGACCGACCTCAACGCGATCCTGCTCGACGCGGCCGAAGCGACCGGCCGGGTCACGATCGAGTTCGATCGGCGACTGGAGTCTGTCGACTTCGACGCGTCGCTGCTGCACTTCACAGACGGACCGAGCGAACCGTTCGGCACAGTCTTCGGCGCCGACGGTGCTGGCTCACGTGTCCGCAAGGCGATCGCCGAAGCCGGTTCCGGCAGCTACGAGACCGAGTGGCTCGACCACTCCTACAAGGAACTCACGCTGCCGCCTACCGCTGACGGCGACTTCAAGATCGACCCCAACGCACTCCACATCTGGCCCCGCGGCGAGTTCATGCTCATCGCGCTGGCGAACCCCGAACGCGACTTCACCGTCACGCTGTTTGCTCCGACGGCGACCTTCGACACGCTGACAACGTCCGACGAGGTCGCTGCGTTCTTCGCTGCCGAGTTCGGCGACTTCACCGACCTGGTTCCCGGCCTGACCGAGCAGTTCTTCGACAACCCGACCGGACGCCTCGGCACGCTGTGGGCCCAAGGCTGGCATCACGGCGACCAAGCCGTCATCGTCGGCGACGCCGCCCATGCGATCGTCCCCTTCCATGGCCAGGGCATGAACGCGGCCATGGAGTCGGTGCGGGTTCTCGACCGGCACATGCGGGCGGGGCCCGACGGTCTGGCCGCTGCGTTCGCGGCCTACGAAGCCGAGCGT
This sequence comes from uncultured Acidimicrobiaceae bacterium, assembly GCA_964513315.1. Taxonomy (GTDB): domain Bacteria; phylum Actinomycetota; class Acidimicrobiia; order Acidimicrobiales; family UBA10347; genus UBA10347. Next base: position 7,363 of record CAZEMU010000111.1, read on the forward strand.
CGCCCCGACAGCAATGCGATCGCAGCCATGGCGCTGAACAACTACATCGAGATGCGGGCCGGTGTCGTCGACTCGGACTATCTCGCCAAGCGCACGCTCGCGCTCGAGCTGGAGCAGCGTCACCCGGGCCATCTGAGCCCTCGCTACAACATGGTCATGTTCTCGACCATGCCCTATGCCGAAGCGCAGGAGCGGGCCGAGCGCCAGGCCGAACTCATCACCGCTTCGCTGGCCGATCCATCCCTCGATGTCGACGCACTCGTGCAGGCGCTACCGCCGCTTCCCGAACTCGACCCGCTGGCCGACCCCGACGCCCTCTCAGTGGCCTGACCGGAGCAACCGTGACTACCGCACCCGATGACCTGACCTATTCGAGCTACCTGATGATCCCGGAGCTGCTCGAGTTGCAGCAGTGCCGCTCGATCGACGACGACACCGGCGAAGCCGAGCATGACGAGACCCTGTTCATCATCATCCACCAGGTCTATGAGCTCTGGTTCAAGCAGATGCTGCACGAGCTCGACTTCATCGTCGAGCGGCTGAACGACAACAAGGCCGGCGACGCCCGCCATCACCTCAAGCGAGTGCTGAAGATCCTGAAGACGCTCGTCGGCCAGATCGACATCCTCGAAACGATGACGCCTGCGGAGTTCGCCAGCTTCCGTTCGTTCCTGGCGAACGCGAGCGGCTTCCAGTCAGCGCAGTTCCGCGAACTCGAAGCGCTCCTCGGCATCAAGGACCGTGTCCTCGTCGAGTGGTTCAAGGGCGCCGAAGGTGAACGGCTGCAGGCGCGCCTCGACGCTCCGACCCTTTGGGATGCGTTCGTGCAGACGCTGGCTCGCGCTGGCTACGACGTGCCCGAGGACGCACTGCATCGCGATGTGAGTCAGCCGGTTGGAGAAAACGCAGCGCTGCAGAAGGCCATCATCGACAGCTACAACGATGCCCAATTCGCTGGGCTCTGCGAGACGCTGACCGACCTCGACGAGGGCCTTCAAGAGTGGCGCTACCGCCACGTGATGATGGTGCGGCGCACCATCGGCACCAAGCCCGGCACGGGCGGTTCCGACGGTGCCTCGTACCTGGCGACCACCTTGTTCAAGCCGGCCTTTCCCGACCTGTGGGCCATTCGCACCGCTTTCTAGGAGCAGGCATGACGTATCCCGAACTCAAGCTCTACATCGGTGGCGAGTGGCGCACCTCGACGTCGACCGGCCAAACGCTGCCGGTCGTGAACCCGTCGACCGAGCAGGTCATCGGCCAGCTTCCCGTCGCTGGCACGGCCGAACTTGACGATGCGCTTGCGGCCGCTGCTGACGGCTTCAAGATCTGGAGCCGGACCAAGCCGCGCGATCGTGCTGATCTGATTCGAGCTGCTGCGGCGCTCATGCGCGAACGTCAAGATGAGATCGCCGAATCGATCACGCTCGAACACGGCAAACCGTTCGCCCAAGGCCAGGCCGAGGTCATCCGCGGCGCCGAGTTCTTCGAGTGGGACGCCGGCGAAGCCACCCGCACCTACGGCCGTGTGATCCCCAGCGGGCCGGGCGTGAAGTACGTGGTGCACAACCAGCCGATCGGGCCGGTTGCTGCGTTCTCGCCGTGGAACTTCCCGATGAGTCAGCCCGCCCGCAAGGTCGCCGGTGCGCTCGCCTCGGGCTGCTCGATCATTCTGAAAGCGGCCGAGGAAACACCGGCCGGTGCGCTCCACATCGCCCAGGCGTTCCACGACGTCGGCCTGCCTGCCGGCGTGTTGAACCTGGTGTTTGGCGTGCCCGCGGACATCTCGCAGTATCTGATCCCCGACGATCGGATTCGGCTCGTGGCGTTCACCGGCTCCACTGCTGTCGGCCGACACCTGACCACCCTCGCTGCGCAACACATGACGCCGGTACTGATGGAGCTCGGCGGTCACGCCCCCGTCATCGTCTGCGAAGACACCGACGTCGCCGCGGCTGCCACCAGCTCATCGATCCGGGCCATGCGCAACGCCGGCCAGGTCTGCACATCGCCGACTCGCTTCTTTGTCCACGAGGCGGTCTTCGACGAGTTCCTCGACGGCATCGTCAAACGGACTGCCGAGACGGTCGTTGGCGATGGCATGGAGCCCGGTGTCGAGGTCGGGCCACTCGCCAACGATCGGCGCCTGGCAGCGATGGACGCACTCGTGACCGACGCTGTCGACTGTGGCGCCGAGCTCATGACTGGCGGCAAGCGGATGGGCGAGACCGGCTACTTCTTCGAGACGACGATTCTCGCCAACGTCCCCGACCATGCCCGGATCATGCAAGAGGAACCGTTTGGGCCGATCGCCGTCGTCAATCCTGTCGACTCGATCGAGACGGCCATCGAGCTAGCTAACTCGGTCCCGTATGGCCTGGCTGCCTATGGCTTCACGAATCGGGCGGACTATGTCGACCTCATGATCGATGGTGTCGAGGCGGGGAACCTGTCGATCAACACCCTCGAAGCCTCGCTGCCCGAGACGCCGTTCGGGGGCATGAAGTCGAGTGGCTATGGCCGCGAGGGCGGCACCGAAGGACTCCATCACTACACGGTCGTCAAGAACGTGTCCCACAGCATCGCTGTTGTTTAGGGACCGGCCGGAACGAGAGAGCACGGAACGATGAACTACACCCGCAGCAACGCCAAGGACTACTCCCGCGAACACATGAAGGGCATCTGGGCAGCGGCCCTCATGCCATTCGATGACCAGCTTCGGATCGACGAAGACGGCTTCCGTGAGAACGTCCGCCACTGGACCCAAGAGCTGGGCATCGAAGGCCTGTTCATCAGCGGCAAACAGGGCGAGTTCTATGCGATGACGCTCGAGGAGCGAAAGCGCAGCTTCGAACTGGCCGTCGAAGCGACGGGCGATCACGCCCAGACCATCATGTCGTGTTCGGATCAGAACTTCGACGTGGTGCTCGACCTCGCTCGCCACGCCCAGGACTGCGGCGCCGACTACATCGTCGTGCACGCCCCGGCGCTGCACTTCACCAGCGCCCAGGACGAGACGCTGTTGCGCTACTACTCGGCCGTGTCCGAAGCGGTCGACATCGGGATCGCTCTGTGGAGTCATCCGGCGAGCGGCTATCTGATGTCGCCCGAGCTGTGTAACCGGCTCGCCGATCTCGACAACGTCGTCGCCATCAAGTACTCGGTCGAACGCGAGATGTACATCGAGCTATCCAAGCTGGCGTCGGACCGCATCCAGGTGAGCACGGCGTCGGAACCTGAGTGGCTCGACAACATCCTTGAGCTGAACTGGAAGCTGTACCTCTGCTCGTCGCCGCCGTTCATGCTTCAGTCGGCTAGGGACCGGCGTATGTACGACTACACCCAGGCAGCCTTCGCAGGAAACGCGGACGAGGCCAAGGCCATCAGCGCCAGCCTCGACGCGGTGCGCGATGCGTTCTGGGGAACCCGTCCGGCCGAGAAGCCGCATGCCCACCAGAAGTATTGGCAAGAACTGTTGGGCCAGGTCGGTGGCCGAGTTCGCTTCCCGCTGCTGGAGCTGACCGACGAGGAAAAGGCCGTGACCCGAGAGGCGTTCGACGCCTGCGGTCTCCAGGTCTGACATGGCTCGCTTGCGCGTCGCCCTGATCGGCTGGGGCGCGATCGGCACGGCGACTGCCGGCTACCTGGCCGAAGCGCCCGTCGACATCGTCGCGGTGGGCGTGCGCGACACGACCCAGGAACGCGGCGCGCTTCCTGCGGGTGCGGTGCTGATCTCTGATCCCGCCGAGCTCGCCGGTCTCGAGGTCGACGTCGTGGCCGAGGCGGCAGGCCGCGAGAGTGTTGCCCGGTGGGGGCGTGCTGCGCTCGCTGCAGGCGCTGATTTCATCGTGTCGTCAGTCTCGGCGTTCGCTGATCCGGCGCTGCTTGACGAGTTGCGCTCACTCGCCGCAGCGCACGAGGTGTCCGTACAGATCCAGCCGGGTGCGCTCGCCGGGGTCGATGCACTCGCCGCTGCTCGACACATGGGCATCGACACCGTCGAGCACCGGATGGTCAAGCCGCCCCGTGCCTGGCTCGGAACGCCCGCCGAGGATCTGTGCGATCTCGATGCGCTCACAGATGTGACGTCGTTCTTCTCGGCATCTGCGGCCGAAACAGCGACGGCGTTTCCCAAGAACGCGAACGTCGCCATGACCACGGCCCTCGCCGGCATCGGCCCGGAACGAACCACCATCACCCTCGTTGCCGACCCCGAAGCGACCATGAACCGCCACGAGATCTCGGCCTCCGGAGCGTTCGGATCTCTCAGGGTCGTCATCGAGAACAACCCGCTTCCGACGAACCCCAAGAGCTCGGCGATGGCAGCTCTGGCCCTCGTCCGCTCCATCGAGAATCGCGCTGCCGCGATCATCGTCTGAGCGCGACATTCAGTCTCAAAAAAGTCTTCCTGTAGTGGTATCCCGGTCGCCCCAGCTGTCGTTTACCGAAACGTGGCGCGTCGCACGCATCCAGATACACCGTCCTTGGTGCCAAGCTCGTGAGTCCGCGACTAGGGATCGATGGGATGAACCGGATGGCTAACAATGCGGCTGGGTCGCAGCAGCACGGCCTCATCGAGTCTGCGATTGCCGGCGAGAGCTGGGCCTTTACGGAGCTCTACCGCCTCTACGCCCACCGGGTGAAGGCATTCGCAGCGTCACGTCGAGCCGAGGATCCCGAGGGGTTGGCGAACGATGTCATGCTCAAGGTCTTCCAGAATCTCTCCAGCTTCACCGGCGATGAGAGCCGTTTTGAATCGTGGTTGTTCACGATCGCTCGCAACCGAATCATCGATGTCCACCGAGCTGCGCAACGACGTCCGGAGCGAGCCAATCAACCCTGGGACGAAGATCGCGACCAGAGAGAGACGGTCGCGTCCGCGGAGGAACAAGTTCTCGAATCATTTGGCTTCGACGACACGATCGCTCGCCTGAATCGACTCACCGACGACCAACGCGATGTCATCGCGCTGCGCATGATCGCCGACCTCAGCCTGGAGCAGGTGGCGGCGATCGTGGACAAACCAATCACGGCGGTCAAAGCCCTGCAACGACGCGGCCTAGGGCGGCTGCAACGCGAGATTCTCGACGAGGAGGTCTCCTAATGGACGACCACAGCGTTCACCTTAGCGACATGCACGAACTGACGAACCAGGAGCTCGACGAGCTTCTCGAAACCGGTGGCAACGCCCACGTCAACCATCCGGTCGGCCGCGGCGTCGCTGACATGCGGGCGTCGCTTCGTGCGGTCGGGGCCCCAACGCCCGGCTCCGCACTCGCCGAATTTCTCGACATCTCTGCTGCACCTACTCCGCCCGCAGAAGACGCTGATGATGATCGCCGAGTCGTGGTCGCGGCTCCGTTCGGGGCTCCCCGAACCAAGGAGAAGACCATGATTGGCTCACTCGCAGCGCTCGCTGCGACCACCGGCGGCAAGCTGTTGCTTACCTCAGCTGCTGCCGTAACCGCCCTTGGCGGCGCACAAGCGACGGGTGTCGTCGACTTCGTGCCTGACGACAACGGGGTCGAGGTCGTCATGGCCAGCGAAGGCTCCATCGGAGCGTCGGCGAACGAAGACATCTGGTACGTGCCAGCTGGCAACGCCGGCTCGGTCGGCATCGTCATCGAAGACGAGACCCTTGAACTTGTCGAGATCTCTTCTGCCGAAGGTTGGACGGGACGACTTGCGTCCGAAGACAACGGCCGCCTCGAGTTCATCTTTGAAGACGGTGATGGCGGCGAAGTAACGGTCGTTGTCGAGGTTGGTGAAGACCAGGTCAGCGTGGCGGTCACCGCGACCGATGGCGATATCGAGGGCTTCGGCGACGGCGCTGTTGACTTCGACTTTGACGGCACGCCGATGTCACACGAAGACGACACCAACACCAACGACGACGATGATGGCGGCGATGGCGGCGCTTCAGATGACGGAGACGTCGCGAACCACAGTGATGCCGCGGATGACGGCGCTGCTTCAGACGACGGTGCTGACGAGGAAGACACGACCGGTAACGAACCAGAGGACCTCGCTGACGAACAGGCATCAGAGGATGATGGTGTCGAAGAAAACTCGGATCGATCGATCAGTGATGAGGTGCAGGATCTGATCGACGAGCTGTTGGATCGGGCCAAGGACACTGATGGAGCTTTTGGCTCGGATCAGGACGGCGATTTCCGGGGCGGTTCGATCAGTGATGAGGTGCAGGATCTGATCGACGAGCTGTTGGATCGGGCCAAGG
>CAZEMU010000112.1:0-9480 GCA_964513315.1 uncultured Acidimicrobiaceae bacterium
TTGCCGCAATGGAATTCCGGAACTTCACCATCACGTCGCTCGGCTGACGCTCTACGCTCGGCCCGTGCTCGAGCAGTCTCTTGACGTCGAACGTCACCCGATCGGCAGCGAGAGCTACCGAACGACGTGTCGCCGAGAGCTCGCCCGAACGGGCGTGCTCGTACTCGCTCGGTTCTTCACATCTGAGGCTGTCGATCGAGTCGTCGACGAGTTCGCAGGCCGAGAACCCGAGGCGTTCTACGCCGGGTCGACCCACAACGTGTGGCTCACCCAGTCCGACACGACCCTGGCGCCAGATCACGTCTTCAACCGCCAGATCGTGTCCACCAAAGGCTTGATCGCCGACGATCAAATCGGTGAGACATCGCCGCTCAAGACGGTCTACGCCGATCCGTTGTTCCGGTCATTCATTGCGGACGTGGTTGGGCTTGACGAGGTGCATCCGTATGCCGATCCGATGTCGTCGGTGAATATGCATTTCCACCGCGACGGCGAGGAGCTGGGCTGGCACTTCGACAACTCCGCATTCGCGGTGACGGCTCCGTTCCAGCTGCCTGAGGAGGGTGGGGTCTTCGAGTACGTGCCCTCGCTTCGCGATGCTGCGGCAGATGATCAGAACTTCGAAGGCGTCGCCGCCGTGCTCGACGGCGTACGGGACGTCGAGCGACTGGTCTTGGCTCCTGGCGACCTCGTGATCTTCCGGGGCCGCGATGCGCTTCACCGGGTTACACCGACGCAGGGCGATCGCACCCGGCTTCTTGCCGTGTTCGCGTTCAATGAGCAGCCGGGTGTCCGGCTCTCCGACTCGGCGATGCAGACGTTCTACGGGCGGGTTGCCTAGCCGGAGCGCCGTTCGGCCCGCTGCTTCACGCCGCGCAGTTGTTTGCGCACCATGACGCCGTCGCCCGGCCCGAGCAGCCACTTCGCCACGAAGCGGCCGAGTGGGCCATCGATGCGCGCTCGTGCCCGAGTGGCCACGACCGTCGAGGTCCCCTTCGCCGCAAGCTCATAGGCCAAGGTGAAGTCGATTCGCCACGCCAAAAGTCGCTGGTTGAGGATCGCAATTACGAACCGGTGCGGGGCGTCGACGATCGGCGTATCGAATGCCATGGGCCCCGCCGGCATCGGCTGGCCTGGCTCGGTGATCATCCATGCAGGGTGCAGTTCGGTCGCACTCCGGCGGCCGAGGTTGTCGATCAGGTCCCAGCTGTACCATCCGGCGCGTCCGAAGCCCATCTGCGCAAACCACGGCCAGACGTCTTCTGGTGGCGCCTCGATCGTGATGGAACGGTCGTTGGAGAAGTGCGGCGACGTGACCAGCTCGTCTCCGACCATCAGGATTCGAGTTGGCGGCGCAGCGCATCACGATCGATATCGACGGCGAGCCACAGCGGTTGGTCCTCGGCTGCACGCTCGGGTGGCGTGTGGGCAATCACGAGCACGCCGTCGTTGGCGGCATCTTCAAGCACCGGCCGGTCGGTGGTTAGATCGAACAGCACGACGAACGAGGCATCGACCGGGCGGGTCATGCGTATGCCAAGCAGCAGGACGTTCTCGGTGCGAGCTGCTTCGGTCCAGATGTCGCCAACACCTTCGACGGCGTGCACTCGTGCGAGGTCGGCAATCTCAGGAAACTGCGACGTGTCGATCGCGACGGTTGGGTGGGTCTGTCCTGCGTTGTCAACGGTGTGGCCTGACTCGAGCACACCGAATACCGGAACCGACATGTCCGGAGAATGACACACCGTTGGTCATGGTGCGCTGCCGAACGACCACTCAATGCCGAGACTTGACGAGCTTCGTTGCACGGCCCGAGCAGCTGGATCTAGTTCCTTGGCAGGTCGCTGAAGGGTGTGCTCCGGTCGGGGCCCGGCTCGCGAGGCAGGCCGAGAGCTCGCTCACCCAACGTGTTGCGCTGAATCTCGTCGGTGCCGCCGCCAAGACTCATGCCCCGGCAATTGAGGATGTGATACGCGAAGTAGTCGTCTTCTTCGTTGCGATCGACGTCGAGGTCAGCGCCCCATGCTGGGCCACCGGGGAACGCCAACGCGGCGGCGACGTCAGCCGCCGCCCTCCCCTGCTTGGTGCGCCAGAGTTTGCCGATCGAAGGATGTATCGCCCGGGCGCCGATCCACTTCACGATCTGCTCGCCGCTGTGAAGTCGGGCGAGATCTTGGCGCACGACCGGATCGTCGGTACGGCCCGCCCGCTCGGCCAACTCGCGCAGCTGGGCCACCGGGATCGGCGATCGGCCAGCCTTGCTGCGGCTGTGCGATGCGCCGCTCATCGACTTGGCACCGGTCTGTTGGCGTTCGTGGCCGAGCAGCGCGACGGCGGTCGCCCATCCGCCGTTGACCTCGCCCACGACCCAGCTGCGAGGCAACCGGGCCTCACTCAAGAAGACCTCGTTGAACTCGGAGATGCCGGTCATCTGCACGAGCGGACGGACCTCGACGCCAGGCTGATCCATCGGCAGCACGAACATCGTGATGCCGCGGTGCTTCGGGGCATCCCAGTCGGTGCGGGCCAACAGAATGGCGTAGTCCGCATGATGAGCGCCCGAGGTCCAGACCTTTTGGCCGGTCACGATCCATTCGTCGCCGTCGAGGTCGGCGCGGGTCGTCAATGACGCTAAGTCCGAGCCCGAGCCTGGCTCGCTGTACATCTGGCACCAGATCTCATCGCCACGAAGCCCCGGCTTGATGAACCGCTCACGGAGCTCCTCGGAGCCGTGATCGCGGACCGTGGGAAGGGCCATGCCGACGCCGATGCCGAACACCGAGTCTTCGCGAGGGATCCGGCCCCGGGTCGTTTCGCGCCATACCTGCATCTCGGCTTTGCTCGCACCGCGGCCGCCGACGTCCTCGGGGTACTCGAGCATGGCGAGGCCGTGGTCGAACAACGCGGAGCGCCATGCCTTGCCTCGGTTCACGGTGCCGGTCACGCCGTCGAGCGCGCCTGGCAAGACGTCGTCGAAGAACGTCTGGATCTCGGAACGAAGCGCTTCGGGTGTCGTTGACATGGTTCCTCCGGAACGAGCGGGTGGATCAGCGGACGCGCCGAGGCGTCGCTGGTTCAGCGAATATGGGGTCACGCTTCTCGAGAAACGACCGGCGTGCTTCAGCAGCATCGGCGGTCGTTCGGGTGAGCGCCTGCGTTCGCGACTCGAGCGCCAAGGCCTGATCAAGGCTCGATGCGTCGAGGTTCATCCACATGACCTCTTTGGTCATCTGGACCGCAGCGGGAGCGAGGCCCGCGATCTGCTCGGCCCGTTCAAGTGCTGTCGCCAACGTCTCGCTGGCATCGACGAGTGCCGAGGCGAACCCGGTGCGCAGCGCTTCGCCAGCATCAATGTTGCGTCCCGTGAGCATCCAATCGAACGCCACCGAGGCGCCGACGAGCCGAGGCAAGAAGTACGACAGCCCAAGTTCGCACCCGGAGATGCCTCGCTTGATAAATCCATCGGCGAATCGTGCTCGACCGCCGATGATGCGCATGTCCGAGGCGGCGGCGAGGGCAAAGCCGGCGCCGATGGCGTGGCCGTTGACGGCCGCTATGACCGGGATCGGAAGCGTGTGCAAGGTGCGGATCATGGCACCGAGGCCGTGATGCAGATTCTCAAACCCGGCGATCACCGGGTCGACTTGTGTGGCGGGATCGGGTTCGGCTGACGCCGCATCGCGAGCGGCGACCGACTTGACGTCGATGCCAGCGCAGAACGCTCGGTCTCCCTCGCCGGTAAGCACGATCGACCGACACGATCGATCCGCGGCTGCTTCGTGGAGCGCCGTGACAAGGTCATCGGCCATGTTCGGGGCCAACGCATTGAACGCGTCGGGATTGTTCAGAGTCACGACCGCAGTTGGCCCATGCCGGACCTGGTCGACGCATGGCGTTGTCATTCGATTTCCCCCGCTGCGGATCGTAGGGGGCTCAGCGAGCTCGAAGAAACCTGCAATACGGCGGGTCGCTGCTCCGGCGCTCAGGCTTGAATGGCGCCATGCACACTGCGACGGTCCGGAAGCGACGCACCGTGTTCGTCGTTGTTTCCTACCTCGCCGTAGCTGCCCTTCTGCTTGCAAGTTGCGCACAGGCGGAACCGTCGATCGTGCCGCTCGCAGAGTCTGGCGGGGAGCAGTCTCCCCAGCCTTCTGCGACGACTGACGAGCCAACCCCGGGCGGGGCTCAAGATGACGAGCCCGAGGATGCGGAACCCGAGAGTGCCCGGCCCGAGGTAGCAGAGCCGGAGACGGAGTCGCCGGCAGTGGGGCTGCCCGCGGTGGGGCCGCCGGCAGCGAGCCAGATCGTGGTGTCGACTGCGCAGGGCGGGATCTATCTGATCGACCCCGACGACGGGAGCCGTGTCACGTTGGCCGACGACGGTGCGGGGATCGCCTTGCATCCGGTCTGGCGGCCCGACGGACGCCGTGTGGCCTGGAGCCTGGCCGATGACCGCGGCTTCTCGGTCATGAGTTCGAACGTCGATGGCAGCGAGCAGCGCCGCGCCCAATCACCGTTCGGCGGCTACTTCGGTTCCTGGGATCCGACGTCGGCCACGCTCGGCTTTCTCGGACCAGCTGCGCCGGGCACCGGATTGGTCTTCGACTCGGGGACCGGAGCGGCCATGCCGGGGATCGTGGATAGCGACACGTTCTACTTCTTCTCGTGGAGCCCCGACGGGCGCCAATGGATCGTGCATGCCGGGTCCGGCTTCCGCATCAAGGGCGTGGACGGAAGCACGACGCCACTCAACCTCGAGGGTGGGCGTTTCCGAGCGCCGGTGTGGGCGCCCGACGGGTCGATCTTCGTCACGCTGCGGAGTCCAGCTGGCAACGCCATCGTCCGGCTCGATCTGGAGACCGAGGACGCAACCGAGATCTTCGTCGGTGGCGACGAGACCAACTTCGTGCTCGATCCGACCGGGCGGTTCTTGGCCGTGCAAACCACCGAAGTCGTTGCGCCTGCGCCGGACAACGACGGCCTGGGCGAGCCCGGCACGGTCTCGACTCGACGCTTGCAGCCGCCGCAGATAGCAGCGGCGGTGACGATCGTCGAGGTTGCCACTCGCCAAGTGATCGATGTGATCGAGACCGAGACCGGCGGGCTGTGGTGGAGCCCCGACGGCACCAAGCTCGCCATCCTTGGCCCGCATGCGCCGGGCACCACCCTCGTGGACTGGACGATCTGGGAAGACGGATCGACGTTCACAACCGATCCATTCCGGCTCACGACGCTCTACGCCCAGGCCTACGTGCCGTTCTTCGATCAGTTCGCCCAGTCGGTCACGCCGTGGTCACCGGACAGCACCCGCTTCGCCTATCCCGCCATCAACACCGACGACGAACGGGGCATCTTCGTGCAAGAAGCCCGCCCCGAAGTGGCGCCGAAACTCATCGCCCGCGACGGCATCCTCGCCTTCTGGTCCCCTACCTGACGACCGCGCCGCGCTGGCTTCCAAGCTGGCGGGCCCTGACAACTAGGTTGCCGAGGTGGCTTCGAGCGGAACCGACGCGGCGAGCGCCGCTGTGCTCGACGGGACCCGAGGCTGGCTGGTCGTCGTCGGCACCTTCTTCTCGTCGTTCGTCACCCTTGGCATCGCCTATAGCTTCGGCGCATTCTTCGCCGACATGGCCGACGAGTTCGGCTCGACGCGTGCTGCGACCTCGGTCGTGTTCGGGCTCACCACATTCGCGTTCTTCTGGCTGAGCCTGATCACCGGGCGACTCGCAGACCGCTTCGGGCCCCGACCTGTGTTGGCGACCGGCGCGGTCTTCTTGTTCGTCGGGCTGCTGGCCACGAGCCAGGTCAACTCGCTCACGATGGGCTATCTGACGTACGGCATCGGCGTCGGCGTTGCGGCGGCGACGGGCTACATCCCGATGATCGCCGCGGTCGGCGGCTGGTTCGAACATCACCGGGCCACTGCGGTCGGGCTCGCCGTTGCCGGCATCGGCGCCGGCACGCTCGTCATGTCGCCGCTGTCGGCCGCACTCGTCGACCGGTACGGCTGGCGCGACACCTATCGATTGCTTGGCATCGTCGGCGCCATCGTCTTGCTGATCTGCGTCGCCCTCGTCGATCGACCGCCCACACAAGGCGGCCCCCAGCCATCCCGACTGCGAGAAGCGTTGGCATCGCGATCGTTTCGCCAGCTGCAACTGTCCGCGCTCGCTTCCGGACTCGCCCTCTTCGTGCCGTTCGTCTACGTCGGCCAGTACGCCAAGGAGCGGGGCGTCGGGAATGTCGCTGCGGCCGTGCTCGTCGGCGTCCTCGGCGGCGCAAGCGTGCTGGCTCGCATCGGGTTCGGATCGGCCGTCCGTCGCTTCGGCTCGATGATCCTCTACCGCACCGGTTTCGGACTGTTGGCCGCAAGCTTCGTGATCTGGTTCGTTGCCGGGTCGAGCTATGCGCTACTGATCGCGTTCGTTCTTGTTCTCGGCATCGGCTACGGCGGCTTCGTCGCGCTCAGCACCATTGTGGTCGCCGAACGTATGGGCACCGAAGGACTGGGCTCGCTGCTGGGCGCGTTCTACACAACGCAGGGCCTGGGCGGACTCGTCGGACCGATCGTCGCCGGAGCGGCGATCGATGCGTTCGACAGCTACCGGCCCGTCATCGTCGCCTGCATCCTCCTGGAACTTCTGGCCTTGGCGCTGTTGCGAGGATTGCCCGACGGAAGCGACTAGCCCGGCGGCTTGATCGGCCACAATGCAACGGTGCAGGTCGACACGACGATCATCATCAAACGCTCGGCGATCGATGCGTTCGAGTTCATCGCCGACATGGCGAACAACCCCAAGTGGCAACGGGGCCAGCGGTCGTGCGAATGGACCAGCGAGCCACCGATCCGAGTCGGGTCGACCTACGAACAGGTCGCCAAGTTCCTCTGGCGTGAGATTCGGTCTTCGTTTGAGGTCGTCGAGTACGAACCCGACCGCATCCGGATCGTGTCCACCGCCGGGACCATGCCGATCGACGTCACCCGCACGGTCGCTCCCGAGGGTGTCGACCGATGCTCGGTGAGCGCCATCGTCAGCGGCGAACCACCCACTGCGATGCGGCTTCTCGGCCCGGTTTTGTCCGCACTCGTTCGTCGATCCGTTGCGGCTGACTACCGGCGGCTCAAGAAGCTGCTCGAAGCCGACAGCTAGCGTCGAGGCATGACCCGCGATCTCGGCCCCGAGGCCGACGACACCTCCAACCTCTATCGACGCAACGTGGTCGAACTCCGGGCCGCCGGGTTCGAACCTGACCATGTCGCTGGCCGCCCGATCGTCACGATCGCCGCGCCGCACACCAATGCGCACCGGTGCAACAACCGGGTGCAGCGGATCGCCGAACTGCTGGTCGAGGAAGTCACCGCACGCGGCGGACAGGCGCTCACCGTTGGCGCACCTGCCGTCTCGGATGCGCTCACCCAGGGCACGCCGAATGCGGGCTTCAGCTTGGTATCTCGTGACCTGATCGCGGATGCCATCGAACTTGGGCATCGGGCGCAGCACGGCAATGCGCTCATCGTGATCTCGGGCTGCGACAAGGTCGGCGCCGCGGCGATGATGCCGCTGGCTCGGATGAACGATGTGGGCATCGTCATCTATCCCGGCACGAGCTCGCCAGGCTGTGTCGACTTCGAGCCGTGGGCCTCGAAGGGCAACAACCTGACGATCCTGGACTGGGCCGAAGCACGGGCCGCACACCGGGCGGAACGAATCACCGCCGAGCAGTTCCTGAAGATCGAGACGAGCATCATGCCGGGCAGCGGAACGTGCGGGGCCATGTTCACGGCCAACACCATGTCGACGATCACCGAAGCCATGGGCATGTTGTTGCCGGGCGGCGCTTCGGTGCCTGCCGACGTCGATGCTTCGAGCGACGTGCACGACGATGTGCGAGCGATGGTCGTCGCCACCGCAGATGCGCTCTTTGCTGCGCTGGAAGCCACGGTGCGGCCTCGAGATGTGATGACGGTCGAGGCGTTCGAGAACGCCATCACGGTGGCCTACGCCATGGGCGGGTCGACGAACATGTTCCTCCACTTGCTGGCAATCGCTCGAGAAGCCGACATTCCGCTCGGCATCGAACGCATCCAAGAGATCGGCGAACGGGTGCCGTTGATCGCGAATCTGCAGCCGCACGGCCCCTACGCGATGGTCTCGCTCCATCAGCTCGGCGGCGTTCCCATCGTGATGAAAGAGCTGTTGTCCGCCGGGCTCCTGCACGGCGATGCGATCACCATCAATGGCCGCACGATCGCCGAGAACCTGGCCGACGTCGCATCGCTCGACGACCTCGGCGACCAAGACCTGGTGTTCCCGGCTTCGGCGCCGATCGCTCCGGCAAACAACCACATCAGTGTCCTCACCGGCAATCTCGCTCCCGAGAGTTGCGTGCTCAAGCTCTCGGGCAAGACGCTCGACAACGGTGTGTTCACGGGCCCCGCTCGAGTGTTCGAGAGCGAAGACGAGACCATGGCGGCGATCCGTGCTGACCAGGTTTCGCCTGGCGACGTCATCGTCGTGCGCAACGTCGGCCCGGTGGGCGCACCGGGTATGCCCGAAATGGTCATGCTGACCGTCGAGCTCCAAGGCCGTGGCCTCGGCAAAGACGTGGCGCTGATCACCGACGGTCGCTTCTCGGGCGTGTCGCACGGGATCCTCATCGGCCACATGTCGCCCGAGGCGGCGCGTGGCGGGCCGATTGCCGCCATCAACGACGGCGACATCATCACCATCGATCCGGCCGCTCGTTCGTTGTCGGTCGACCTCACCGACGACGAGATCGCAGCCCGTATGGCCGATTGGGAGGCACCGAACATCTTGGACAAGGTCCGGCCTGGCTCGGTACGTCACAAGTACACACGGCTCGTCAGCTCGGCCCACCACGGATGCGTCTTGCACCCGGTCGACTGATGACCTGGGTCGGCTGAGGGCAGGGGTTAACTGATGGCGTGGTATCGGTATCGGGCCAAGGACACCGATGGCACCTGGTTCACCTCGACGATCGAGGCCGACTCGGCCTATGACGCGACCGTCGCGGTTCGCGAGATGGGCGTCGAACTCGACGCGCTCGAACGGGTCGCCAGTGCTGAACCCGCACTCGAACAACCTGCTCCGCCTCTCGTCGCTACGCCCCCACCGCCGACCGCAGCTTCTCCATCGCACCGCCTTGAGCCGGTTGATGACCGACCGCCACCCGCCCCTCGGGCCATACCTCCCGGCACCTCCGGGGTCGCTGGAGGCATCGTGTTTCTGCTCATCGGCGGCTTCTTCACCGCGATCGCCGGACTGATGATGACCATCGGACTGGTCCTTGTGCTCTACGGCAACTCTGTCGGCTGGTTCATGCTGGGCGTTCCGTCCATTCACCTGACGGTCGGTCTCGCGCTGCTGCTCTATGCCCTACGGGGTCGCCAGGAGCGACGCCGGATCGTGCGCGCCGGGCATGTCGCACTCGGCCGCATCGAGGACACCGGACGCAACA
>CAZEMU010000112.1:9580-13573 GCA_964513315.1 uncultured Acidimicrobiaceae bacterium
ACTGTGGCGCCGGCACTCCCCCAGACCGCCGTGACGGCGTGCCCGAGGGCAGTGACGATCGCTGCTACCTCGGCGGCATAGCCAGATCTCGCGACGATGATCATGCCAGGGGTCCGGCCGCAGTCACGGCGGCGCCGATGCGGCGTTCCATGACGAGGAGTTCGGGAGCGGTGTCGGTCGCTGCTGTGCGGCCGATCGTCTCGAAGTCGAGCGACGCGTAGAACGCCAGCAAGAGCGGGTTCCGATCACCAACGACGGCTCGGAGGACGTCGTGACCCTCGGCTTGAGCCCAGGTGGCAGCGGCGAGCACGAGTTCGTGGCCAAGCTGTTCGTTGCGGCGGTCGGGTGCCACCATCAGTCGTTCGAGCCACGGGAGTTCGTCGTGCACTCGCACGCTGACTGCGCCCACGATCCGAGAACGGTCGCCTTGGGTGCTGTCGATGATCAGCGTCGGGACGCTGCCGGTCCGCTGCCCGAACTCGGCGAAGGACTCGGTGAGACCCGGCACGAGCGGCGTGTCATAGGCCATGGCCTCGTCAACGAATGCGGCCCGTTGGAGGGTGAACAGTTCGCCGTGATCGGCCTCGGTCGCCCAACGAAACGACGGACCCTCCGGCTGCATTGGGGCGACGAGCACTGGAGCGATGGGCGGTGGCGACAACGTGGAGGTCCCTGCGGCGGCCGCAGGCGGACCAGTCGGCGATGGCGCTGGTGGAGACGCGGCGGCTGGCTGCTGCATCGGCCCTGGTGGTGGCGGTGGTGGCGGCAGCACGCTCGCAGCCGCTTCGAGCACGGCTCGGTCAGATCGCCAGATGCCGAGATGGAACCACACACCTGCCAAGACGGCAATCGCCCAGCCAACCGGACCCGAGATCGCATCGAGCGTCTCCAGCCCGAGCGCACCATCGAACAAGTCGCGAAGCACCGTGAACAGGATCCAGATCAGGCAGCCGGCGAGTGTGAGACCTCCGAGGCCAGCGGCGACGATCAAATAGAGCTTGCGCCAACTGGAATCGCTCTCGGCAATCGGGTTGGCCTGGCGGCTGCGCTCGATGCGTCCCCAGGTCACCCACCACAGCGCGGAACCAATGGCGAGCAGCACCATGGTGCCGATCAAGCGGTTGTCCATCTCATAGGACGCAGCGATGAGCGAACGAACGGTTGCAGCCTCGATGACCAGTCCGACGACGAGCGCGACGCCGGAGACGACGGCGATCAGCCCGACGCCAGCGATCACATAGTCGTGGAACCGAAGCGCCTCGTTGCGAGCGGGATCGCCGTCTCGCTGCAACAGCCACCGGTGGAACGCCCACACGGCGAGCGCCAGGCATCCGACGACCAACACCGAGGGTGCGTCCTCGAACCAGTCGACGGCGCTTTCGCCTGGCGAACCAAAGAACCAGATCAAGATGCCGCTGGCTGCGCCACCGATCGCCGTCAACAGCGCGATCAGCGCGGGCACGATGCCGACGCCTACGACCATGGCGAACCACGAGCGGCTGCGCCGAGGGCGTGTCTCGATGCCGTTGCTGCCATCGAGGTCGAGCACTCGCCAGTGCCAGAGCCACGTGACGACACCGACGATTGCGATGAGCACCCAGAGGCTGAGGTTGTCGCCGCCCACGACCGGTGTTGCGAAGAGGCGGACGTAGGCCTGCGAACCGAGGTCGGTTCCGAGCCCGACGAGCCCGGTGACAATCCAGGCCAGACCAAACACCGAGCCGATCAGCAGGTGCACGTGTCCTCGCACGCCAAGCCGTGGTCGCAGCCCGAGCCAGTACGCGAGCCAGACGATGAGCCAGCCAGCGAGCTGCGCGACCTCGGGCATGTCGACGTCTCGGCCGTTGCCAACGTCTTCGATGATCTGGCCGCAGCTCACCAGCACGCCGATGAGGGTCGTCGTCAACGCGGCGATCAGATGGGCCGACCAGCCGATCGCGGCACGGGCGTCACCAGCTGCGGTGCGTTCTTTGCGTTGCTTGTCGACGAGGCGGGCCAGCAGGCCGAACACGGGCGTGCCGACGATCAGCAGCGAGAGGGCCCGGGCAAGATCCGAGTTAGATCCGACGATGCGATCGCCAGCGACAAGCGCCTGGAAGAGATCGATCAGCCCGACCGTGATCGCGAGCATCGCCAGGTACATGCCGAACGCGATGGCCGCGGACCGCACAACACGGGCGGGGTCCAGAGCGGCTCGCTCATTAGCGTCCATGACGCGACCGAAGCCGCTCCACAACGCAAACCCGATGCCACCGAGGATGGCGAGACTGAAGAGTCCGCTAATCACGATGTCCTCAGACAGCTTTCGAGCCGCCAAGGCCATGACGCCCCGTCGACTTTCCACTCGCCGTTCTCGCGGATCAGTTCGACGTACTGCTCACCGAATCGGCGGGTTCCCTCGAACGGATCCCCGCTGCTCGATGAGCGTTGCGTCAGCTCAACTCGGGCGGTGTCGCCCGTGATCTCGACATTGTCGAGTTCGAAGCCGACGCCGGACATGCCGTAGTTGCCGGTGCGCCCGAGCTCGTTTCGACACGCTGGCACGCGGTTCGCGGCGAGGAGGTCGAGCACTGCTTCGTCTTCGCCCTCGATGACCGCTTCGAGATAGTCCTGCGCTGCGGCCTCGGGTGTCCCGGCGGGCAGCTCTTTGGGGCCCCGCAGGCCAAGGGCGATTGCGAGCAGCGCGGCGAAAACAACGAGCGCTCCCATCGCGACGAGCGGCAGTCGCGAAACCGACGGCACGTCGATGTCCGGCGGTTCGGAAGAGTCCATCGCCCCACTCTCGCAGCCGTATCCCATCCGGGCCATGGTCTTTTGCCCCTATTGCCGCCTGGGGGCTTCCCCACAGGCGCCTGTTAGGGGCGTAGGAGCACCTTGCCGGTGGTCTCGCGGCCTTCGAGCTTGCGATGCGCCTCGGCTGCTTCGGCGAGCGGTGCTTCCAGCCCGATACGGACATCGAGGTCGCCGGCACCGATCCACGAGAACATCTCGTCGGAGCGTCGCTGCAACTCGTCAGGCGTCGAGATGTAGTCGAACAGTGACGGGCGCGTCAGGAACAGCGACTTGCCGGCGCTCGCAGCGATGGGCGTGACCGCATCGACCGGGCCTGACGCGTTGCCGAACGTCGCCATCGTGCCGCGGCGTCTCAGGACCTTGAGTCCTCCGTCGAACGTCGACGCGCCCACACCGTCGTAGACGACGTCGATTGCGTTGGGGCCGGCGATGTCCTCGATCGCAGCAGCGAAGTCGACCTCTCGGTACATGATCACGTGGTCGGCACCGGCGCCGCGAGCGAGCTCTGCCTTGGCCTCGGTGCCAACCGTGGCGAACACCTCGGCACCCTTCATCTTGGCCATCTGCACCAGCAGCAGGCCGACGCCGCCAGCTGCAGCGTGCACGACGCACTTGTCGCCGGCGCTCAACGCGTGCGTGCTGTCGATCAGGTAATGCGCCGTGAGGCCTTGGAGCATCGAGGCCGCGGCCACGTCGAGGCTCACGCCGTCGGGAACCGCGACTGCCGAGGCGGCTGGCATCGCGACGCGATCGGCATACGACCCGATGCAGCCGGTCCAGGCGACGGTGTCACCGACGTTCCATTGGCTCACGTCTGCGCCGACGGCAGACACGGTCCCGGCACCTTCGAGGCCGATGGTCAGCGGAAGCGGCATCGTGTAGAGCCCGGAGCGGTGATAGGTGTCGATGAAGTTGACGCCTGCGGCGGCGACATCGACGACGATGCCGTCGGCGGCCGGGCTCGGGTCGTCGACTTCGTCGTAGCTCAGGACCTCGGGGCCGCCGGTCTCGCTGATTCGAATCGCATGCATGCCCGACAACCTAGATGGCGGGCACCGCTACGTTCAGCGTCTCCGACCGGAACGAGCGGTCCGCTCTACCTGGAGATCTGGCGGTCCGGAGCGATCTTGAGGATGACCCGTTCCGACTGAATCTCGGGCTGGTAGTCAACGCTGCGGTACTTCTGCGAGAGAGCGTTGA
>CAZEMU010000113.1:0-6129 GCA_964513315.1 uncultured Acidimicrobiaceae bacterium
CGAGGTACAGCGGCGAGTCGGGCTCGGAGTTCTCGAGGTCGTCGCGCATCTTGGAGAGATTGCGCTTGGCCTCGTTCTTGCGCGTCTCGGGCTGGGCATCGAAGCCCGAGCTCGAGCCGTCGCCGCCATCGATGTGGTCCAGATAGGGCGACCGGTTCCGCTTGGATGACCGCTGCCCAAAAGTTCGCCGTTCGGCCCAGTTCAGCAAGACCTTGTCGCGGGCACGAGTGATCGCCACGTGTAGCAAGCGGCGCTCTTCGCTGAGGGCTGCCGGACCATTGGCCTGGGCGATGGGCACGTAGCCAGACTCAAGGCCAGCGAGGTGCACGACATTCCATTCGAGGCCTTTGGCCGCGTGGAACGTCATGACGTCGACAGCGTCGACGCTGACATCGAGCGCTTCTTTGCGCGCCGTTGCCGCGAGCCAGTTCGCGAAGTCGATGCCGCTTGCACTCGGGAACGACGCCGCATGATCGGTCGCAAGCTGGAAGAGCGCTTCGCGGTTGCGCTGCCGTTCGGCCTCGGCGGTCGACACATCGGCGCCACCACCGCCAGAACCGTCGCCGGTGGAAACATCGCCTGATGGTTGAATCGCAGCTCGAAGATCAGGCAGCGCCTCGGTCAGCGGCACCGTGGTCTGGCGCAGCTGACGCATCAAGGTCTTGACCTCGGGCGTGTCCACGAGCGCGGACTTGCCTCGGACCCGGTGCGGGATCCGCGCCCGCTCGAGCGCCGTCGCCAGCAGCGCAACCTGGGCGTTGGTTCGAACCAGCACGGCCTGTTGTGACCATGCCGTGCCCGGCTTGGTGTGATCGCGCAGTGCCCGAGCGACAGCGACGGCTTCGGCGTCGGCATCGGCGTGGCGCACGATCACCGGATCCTCGCCCGACGCCCGGTCGGTCGCTGGCGGTTCAGCCTCGCGGTCAGGCTTGGGCAGCACTGCGTGACCCGCCGTGATGATCTCGGGCGTCGACCGATAGTTGTGCCCGAGCTTGATGATCGTGGCGCTCGGGAAGTGCTTCTCGAACCGGCGCAGGTACCACGAGTCGGCACCGTTCCACGCGTAGATCGCCTGGTTCGGATCGCCGACCACGCAGAGATCGGGCTCGTCGCCGAGCCACGCCTGCAGCAATCGGAACTGCAACGGGTTGACGTCTTGGAACTCGTCAACGAAGAGGTGGCGATGGCGCCATCGAATGATCGAGGCGAACTCGGGGTCGGTCTCGATGTCACGGATCGCCAGCGTCAGCAGGTCATCGAAGTCGACGACGCGCATACGACGCTTCTCTTCGGCGTACCGCTTGGCCGTCTGAATCAGGTCAGCTGGCGGAAGCGGCGATGTACGGCCGTGGCGGTCGGCCTCGAACGCATAGGCATCGAGCGGGATGTTGCGAGCAACGATCCACTCAAGCTCGCTCATCACATCGAGGATCATCGAGGTATCTGAGCGCCGACCAAGTAGCCCGGCGATCACGCCGAACTTGCGGTCGAGCATTTCGGGCGGGCGCACATTGCGCTCGGCCCAACGCTCGTGCAGCTGGGCATAGGCCAGCGAGTGGAACGTGCCCGTCGTGATGTCGTCACGAAGCCCGAGCCCACGCAGGCGATGACGAAGCTCGCTCGCCGCCTTGCGGGTAAACGTGACCGCCATCGTGCGACGCGGATCCATCGACCCAGTCGACACACGGTGCGCAATGCGACGCGTGAGCACACGGGTCTTGCCACTACCGGCGCCCGCCAGAATCGCGAGCGGGTTGCCGGTCGACGACACCGCATCGTGCTGGGTCTGATCGAGGCCTTCCAACAGCTCGTCGGCGCGGTCATCCATGACGGCCGACCCTACCTGCCCGGTGTGACAGGCCAGGACCGCTCCGGTTGGTCACTGTGGCAAGCTGACGACGCATGATCGATGTCCCGGTAGAACGATTCGAGGCGCTCGTGAGCGAGGCCATCGACCTGATCCCCGACGACCTCTTCGCACTCATCGACAACGTCGTCTTTCTCGTCGAGGAACACGGCGACCCCGCCGACCTACTCGGCCTCTACGACGGCGTTCCGCTCACCGAACGCGACCAATACGGCATGGGCGAATTTCCCGACCGGATCTTCATCTACCGCCAAGGCATCTGCGCGATCTGCGACTCCCACGAACAGGTGCGCGACGAAGTGCTCATCACCGTTGTGCACGAAGTTGCTCACCACTTTGGTATCGACGACGACCGCCTCCACGAACTCGGCTGGGACTGAATTTTTCGCAATCGCAGGTTCGGCCACTGCGAGCAGCGCGGTGACCTAGGATCGTCATCCATGGCTGCAGCACCCTCCGAAAAGGCGGAACAGATGATGGCGCTGGCACTGCTCGAAGCTATGGCGAACCGCGACAGCGTTCGCTGACCAAGGCCGACGCGTATGGGTTTCGACCGGAAGCTACTCAACGCCAACGAAGAGATCCTGCTCGATCTGCGGCCGCACTGGTGGTTCGTCACCCCGCAGGTGGCCATCGTGGTTGCCGTCCTCATCATGGCGGGCATCGCTGCGGGATTCGGCGCGCCCCAAGTGGTGCTGCTGATCATCGCCGCGCTGCTCGTGATGGCCGTGCTCAATCTCGGCTGGCGTTGGCTGGTGTGGAACGGCAACAACTTCGTGATCACGAGCGACCGACTCGTGCATCGCACCGGCGTGGTCTCAAAGACCGGCATCGAGATTCCCCTCGAACGCATCAACACCGTCTTCTTCAACCAGTCGCTGTTCGAACGGATGGTCGGAAGCGGCGACCTGACGGTCGAGTCAGCGGGTGAGGGCGGCCAGCAGGACTTCCACAACGTGCGCCGACCGAACCTGATCCAACAAGAGATCTACCGGGCGATGGAGATCAACAAGAGCGAAGAGTTCACGGCGATGGCCGAAGCGCATGCCGCTGCGGTCGCACCTGCAGCTCCGGCTGCGCTCTCAATCCCCGAACAGATCGAACAGCTCGATCAGCTTCGGCTGCGGGGCGTGATCAC
The DNA here is from genome assembly GCA_964513315.1 of uncultured Acidimicrobiaceae bacterium. Classification (GTDB taxonomy): domain Bacteria; phylum Actinomycetota; class Acidimicrobiia; order Acidimicrobiales; family UBA10347; genus UBA10347. The sequence goes on from CAZEMU010000113.1 coordinate 3,006, forward strand.
CGAAGCCGAGTTCCAAACCAAAAAGACCGAGCTGCTGAATCGCATGTGAGCTGGCAGAACAACCGGCCATGACACCGAGTGCGAGCGCTGCGCCTGCTTGACTGTCCCGATGGCCCCAACTGCTGCTTCGACCTATGCGACCCGCGACGGCATCGACCTCTACTACGAAGTTGCCGGCAACCCGGCCGGTCCGCCGATGCTGCTCATTCCGGGCCTCGGCATGCAGCTGATCGACTGGCCCGCTCACTTCATCGAACCACTCGCTGCTCAGTACCAGTTGATCCTTATGGACAACCGGGACCGAGGCCTCTCCACGATGCTCGATGGCGCGCCATCCAACGCGGGCGCCGTGCTCGAGGCTCTACTCAGCGGCCAGAAACCTGAGATCGCGTACCTGCTGTCCGACATGGGCGACGACGCAGCTGCGGTCCTCGACGCCGTTGGGGTCGAAGCCGCCCACATCGTCGGCATCTCGATGGGCGGCATGGTCGCCCAGTCCTTGGCGATCGGGCATCCGGAGCGCGTGCTGACCCTCGCGTCGATCATGAGCACGACCGGGGCCGCCGACGTCGGTCAGCCGACGCCTGCTGCGCTGACCGCCATCATGTCGCCGCCCGCCGAAGACACCCGCGAGGCAATGATCGCTGCGGGCATCGAGAACATTCGCGTGTGGGCAAGCCCCGATCACTACGACCCCGAAGAGATGGCCATCTCGCTGGCGGCCAGTTGGGACCGCGTCGGCGGCGCCCAAACCGAAGGCACCGCTCGGCAAACGTGCGCGATCGTGGCCAGTCCGGCTCGCGACGAGGCCCTCGCTGCGCTCACCATGCCGACCATCGTGATCCACGGAACCGCCGACCAGCTCGTCACCCCGAGCGGCGGAGAGCGCACCGCAGCCTGCATTCCGGGCGCCGAACTTCTTCTGATCGACGGCATGGGCCACGATGTTCCTAAGGCACTCGTCGACCAGGTCGTCGACGGCGTGACACGAAACGCCGCCAAGGCCTGAATCCCAGGCCGCACGCAACACCACACGGGAGAATCACAATGGGTCCGCTCGCAGGAGTCAAGGTCATCGAACTCGCCGGCATCGGCCCGGGGCCGTTCTGCGGAATGATGCTCGCCGACATGGGCGCTGACGTCGTTCGTGTCGATCGTGCGGGCTCGGTGCCGGCGGAGTTCCCCGACCGACCCAACATCGATGTCGCGATGCGCGGCCGTCGCTCGATCGGTGTCGACCTCAAGAATCCCGAGGCCATCGAGATGATGAAGCGGCTCATCGCCGAGTCAGACATCCTGATCGAGGGCTTCCGTCCGGGCGTGACCGAACGCATGGGCATCGGCCCCGACGACTGCCTCGCTGTGAATCCAGCCCTTGTCTACGGCCGCATGACCGGCTGGGGCCAAGACGGGCCGTACGCCCTCGCCGCCGGCCACGACATCAACTACATCGCCCTGTCGGGCGTGCTGTCGATGATCGGCCGCAAAGACGAAGGCCCCGTGCCGCCGCTCAATCTGGTCGGCGACTTCGGTGGCGGCGGCATGTTCCTCGCCTTCGGTGTTGTCGCCGCCCTCGTGAGCGCTCGTGCAACCGGCAAGGGCCAGGTCGTCGACGCGGCGATGGTCGATGGCGCTGCCGTGCTGGCGTCGATGTTCTCGACGATGCGGGCATCGGGCATGTGGCAAGACGAACGTGGCACGAACATGCTCGATACTGGCGCGCACTTCTACGACGTCTACGAATGCAGCGACGGCGAGTACGTCTCGATCGGTTCGATCGAGCCGCAGTTCTATTCGCTGCTGCTCGAGAAGATGGAGCTCGACCCAGCTGACCTTCCGCGCCAGATGGACCGCGAGCAGTGGCCGGCGCTCAAGGCCAAGGTTGCGGGCATTTTCAAGACGAAGACCCGCGACGAGTGGTGCGAGATCATGGAGCACACCGACATCTGCTTCGCTCCGGTGCTGAACCCCGACGAGGCGCCGACGCATCCGCACAACGTGGCTCGCAGCACCTTCATCGACATCGATGGGATCGTCCAGCCGGCACCTGCGCCGCGGTTCAGCGGCACGCCGACCTCGACGCCAAACTCACCGCCGCATGCGGGCCAGAACACCGACGAGACGCTGACGTCGTTCGGCTTTGGAGCTGACGAGATCAGCGCACTCCGAGACGCCGGCGCGATCGCCTAAGTCTGCTGCCCGGGTCTGCTGCCCGGGTCTGCTGCCCGGGTCTGGCGCCTAAGTCTGGCGCCCGAAACTTCGGACAACCTGCGAGACTTCGCTGATGGCGAACCTGGTCTTCTTCCACGCGCACCCCGACGACGAGGCGATCTCGACTGGCGGCACCATGGCGCTCATGTCTGACGCCGGGCACCGCGTTGTGCTCGTGTGCGCGACCCGTGGCGAGATGGGCGAGCCCGCGGACGGTGTCCTTGAACCGGGCGAGCTGCTCGGCGACCGCCGGGAGCAGGAACTCCAGCAGTCATGTGACCTGCTCGGCGTCGAGGCGCTCGAGTTCCTGGGCTACAAGGACTCGGGCATGGTCGGCGAGCCGTCCAACGAGGATCCGACCTGCTTCTGGCAGGCCGACCTCGAAGAAGCCAGCGAGCAGATGGCCGCTCTGCTGTCGAAGTACGAGTGCGACATCCTGGTTGGCTACGACCCGCACGGTGTCTATGGCCATCCAGATCACCTCAAGGTCCATACCGTCGGCGCCCGCGCCGCCGAGCTCGCCGGCGTCGAGCGCGTCTTCTGGGCGACTGCAAACCGCACCGCGATCGACGAGATGCGGGCGTCCGGAGCCATTGGCGACGAAGACCTCGAAGACGACGATCGAGTCGACACCGAAGCATTCGGCATGCCGGCCAGCGAGATCACCCACGCCATCGATGTGCGCGCAGCACTCGACCGCAAGCGGGCCAGCCTGGCGGCGCACGCCAGCCAGATCACCGACGAGAGCTTCTTCCTGGCCATGGACGATGTCGCATTCGCCCATGCATTCGGGACCGAATGGCTGGTCGACGCCGCTCGCCATGCCGCAAGCAGCGAACGCCAAGGCGACTTCGCAACATCGATCTTCGAATGAGGCCCGATCATCCTGTGAGGCCCGATCATCCTGTGAGGC
>CAZEMU010000113.1:6229-13303 GCA_964513315.1 uncultured Acidimicrobiaceae bacterium
TGAGGCCCGATCATCCTGTGAGGCCCGATCATCCTGTGAGGCAGAGTTCGCGTGCTTGCTGATCTGCACACCATCGGCGCGTGGGTCGTCGTGATTGCCAACGGCCTCGCCGGCGCCTGGTGCCTGGCCGCGCACTGGCTCGAGCCAGCCCGCCACCGAGCGCTCTGGCCGTTCGTGACCGTCGCCCAGGTGCTGATCTTTGTGGAGGTGGCGCTCGGCGTCGCCCGCCTCGGTCAGCTCGAAGGCGACCCGCCCGAGTTCCACACCTTCTACGGATTCCTCTGCCTGATCGGCGTCGCCATTCTCTACGGCTACCGCTCGCAGCTCAGCCACATCCGCTACCTGTTGTACGGGGGCGGGAGCCTGTTCATCATGGGCCTGGCCATCCGAGCGATGTTCCTCGACGCCGCACCTGTCGTCGCCTGAGCTCCGCCCGCAGCAATCTGGTGGCGCCCCGAGCGGCTCCGTGGTTAATGTGCGCACCAGCGGGCCTAGCCATCGATGCGGCCCTTGACCAACCGCAGGAGTCGCCATTATGACCGTCAGTGCCTACGTGCTCATCCAGACCGAGATGGACAAGGCAGCCGCGGTGGCATCGGCGATTTCTGAGATCGCCGGCGTTGATGCCGTCGATGTGGTGACTGGACCCTATGACGTCATCGCCAAGACCTCGGCCGAGACGATGGATGAACTTGGTCGGATGGTCGTGAGCAGCGTGCAGAAGGTCCCTGGCATCAACCGCACCCTCACCTCGCCGGTCGTCAATCTCTAACACGAGCTCAGACGCGAAACAGCCCGACGTCTGCACACGCCGGGCCGTTCGGTAGTTGGATGATTAGACGCTGACGCCTGTCGGGCCGCCGGTAGGAGAGCGGCCGTCGAAGGTCAGTCCGTGGTGGTGATCTCGATCTTGCGCGGCTGGGGCGCTTCGATCTTGGGGACGGTGACGATCAAGACGCCGTGCTCGGACCGAGCACTCAGGCCCTCGGCATCGACATCGGGGCCCAACCGGAAGGACCGGCTGAACGAGCCGTGGCGACGGCCCGCATGTACGAGTTCAGCGTCGTCGGCGACGTTGAACTCGCGGCTTGCGGTGATCGTGACGACTCGTCCGTCGACGGTCAGCTCTACCGAGCTGGGGTCGACGCCAGGAAGGTCGATGTAGAACTCGTAGCCCGATGCGGTGGACACCGCATCGACGCCAGGAGTGGCGAATTTGTTGGACTCACCAGCGGCCTTGAAGCCGTTGGAGAGGTTGTCGACGACCTCGTCGAACTCCGAACCCAGGTTGAGGCCCCGGGTTAGGCGCTCGAAGTCGGCGAGCAGATCAGACGAACGAAACAACATTGCTGGTTCTCCTCATGAGAGTGGTTGGCTTCGCCCCTTGGCGCGGTGCCGATAGGAGGTGCTAGCCAGTGGGTGGATGCAGACACGTCGAACGACGCCAAGGGGCGACCTATTCCCACGGTGTCGCGCCGATGGGTGAGACCTCGGTCACGGTCCGTATCGCTGATGTCAGCACCGGTCCAGCGGATGAGGCAGCCGGTGCAGCTGGCACTCGGCTGTCGGTGAGCTCGGCCGGCCAACCGGGAGATCCTGTTGTGGTGCTGCTGCATGGGTTTCCTGAGATGGGCTATGCGTGGCGTCATCAGATCCGGTCGTTTGCGGCGGCCGGCTATCGGGTGCTTGCTCCCGATCAGCGGGGCCATGGTTGGAGCGCGGCGCCGGAGGGCATCGAGGAGTACAGGATGGATCGGCTCGTGGACGATGTCATTGGTCTGCTTGATGCTGACGGCGCGGACGACGCCGTGATCATGGGCCACGACTGGGGTGCGTGGGTCGCCACGGCAACGGCGCTGACCCATCCCGATCGCGTGCGCGGCGTGGCGATGCTCAGTACGCCGTACGTCATGCGTAGCGACGTCAGCCTGCTCAACCAGGTCAGTGCCGGCGGTTCCGACGCAGGCATCGTCGAACTCGTTCGGGCCCACGACGACGACTACGAGGCCAGCCTGCAGGCCGATCCGATCGATGCCATTCGCCGCATCCAGTGGGCGTCGTGCGGCGGGCTGGCAACCGCCGAACCGGACGACGCGGTGCCATCCGGGCGGCCGCCTCATCTCAACAAGGGCGAGTTCGAGAACTACTTCCGGGCCTACGCCAAGTCGGGGTTCGCCAATCCGCTCAACGTGCTGCGCAACCACCAGGCGAACTGGGAGCTCGCCGAACCATGGACGGGTGCCACGCTCGATGTGCCGGCCGTGTTCCTTATTGGGGACCGAGACCCGGTGGTGCAGATGGCTGACAGCGTGATCGCCCGCCACGTCGACGCGCTCACCACAACCTGCACCGAATTTCGCGGCCAGCATCTCATCGAAGGAGCTGGTCATTGGCTACAACAGGAAGCTCCCGAGCCGGTATCTGCCCTCCTGCTCGCCTTTCTTGAGGACGTCGCATGACCGAGACCGCAAACGCAAACGCAAGCGGCGCCCACCAACCTGAGATCGGGCAGTCCGAAATCGATCGGGTGCAGCACCGCACTCTGCGTGTCCTCTGGGCGAGCTCCATGTTCAGCCGCGGCGCGGTCTCGATGATCTTCGCCGTCGCCGTGCTCGCCATCAAGGACCTGCTCGGCGACGACCGCTGGGCCGGCATGTCGACGGCGGCCAGCACCGTCGGTTCGGCCATCGCCGCTGCGAGCCTCGCGGCGTTTATGCAGCGCCGAGGCCGTAGTCCCGGACTGACGCTCGGGCTCGGCATCGCCGTCTTCGGCGCCGTGCTCTGCATCATCGCTATCGAGTCCGAGATCTTGCTGCTGTTCCTGTTCGGCATGATTCTGATCGGTGTCGGCTCGGGTGCCTCGAACCTTTCGCGTTACGCCGCCGCCGACCTGGCCGCCCCAGAACGCCGCAGCCGCGACATCAGCTCGGTCGTCTTCGCCGCGACCTTCGGCGCCGTGCTCTTCCCCTTGCTCGTCGGTCCGGTCAATGGGCTGGCCGCTGACCTGGGCTTCAACGAGCGATCCGGCGGCATGGCGCTCGGTGCAATCCTGTTCGCCGTCTCGGCTGCGGCGATCTTCGGCTTCATGCGACCCGATCCGCTTGCAATCGCCGGCGGCATCACCGACAAGGCCACGACCAAGGCCAACGCGGTGCCGTTTCGCCGAGCGGTTGCGATCGCATGGGCGCACCCGATGGCGCGACTCGCGTTCGTCGCCCTCGTGATTTCCCAAGCCGTGATGGTGATGGTCATGGCAATGACGCCACTGCACATGGAAGCTCACGGCCACAGCGACGGTGTGGTTGGTCAGGTCATCTCGGCGCACACCCTCGGCATGTTCGCATTCGCCCCGCTCGCTGGCTGGCTCTCCGACCGTTACGGCCGCTTGCCGATCGTCGTGCTCGCGGGTGTGACGCTGTCGCTCGCCACAGTGCTGACAGCCCTCGCTGGAGAAGCGCCCAAGCTGCTGATGTTCCCCGGCCTCTACCTGCTCGGCCTGGGCTGGAGCTTCGGCATCGTCGCTGGCAGCGCCCTTCTCACCGAGTCTGTCGACGAGGGCGACCGCGTCGCCGTGCAGGGCGCCGCCGACATGGCGACGAACTTGGCCAGCGGACTCGGCGCACTGTCGTCGGGAATTGTCGTGGACATGGCTGGCTTCCACGTGCTGTCATTTGTCGGCATGGCAGCCGCAGCAGTCCTCATGGCCCAATCGTGGTTCGAGCGCCGCCTCGCCATCGGCCGCATGGCATGACGATCGAGTACCGGTCGGTCACCGACGAAGAACGCACCGCCTACTTCGACGCTGTCGCTCGCGGATTCGGGTCCGACCCTCCCGACGACAACCCCGAGGCGGTCGACCGGTTCTGGGCGATGATGCCGCTCGACCGGACGGTTGCAGCGTTCGAACACGGCGAGATCGTTGCGACGCTCGGGGACTTCCCGCTGCAGCTGACGATCCCGGGCGGTTCACAGATTGCAATGGCCGGCACGACCGAGGTCACGGTTCGAGGAACGCACCGACGTCGGGGAATTCTGCGTCAGATGATGCAGCGGCACTTGGCCACGGCGGCGGACCGAGGTGAACCCGTCGCTGGCCTCTGGGCCAGCGAAGCTGCGATCTACGGCCGATTCGGATTCGGCCTCGCCACTGAGCTGCATGAGATCCAGTTCGACTCTCGTCTGGTCACGTTTCCACCGATGGCCGAAGATCTGCGTACCGAAATGGTCGACCCGGAGAAGTTGGTCGACGTCGTCGCACCGTTCTGGAGTTCGGTCGCTCCCACGTGGGCCGGATTCGTCGATCGAGCTGAACCGCGGTGGCGCGACATCATCGCCGACCCGCCGTGGTTCCGAGGTGGAGCGACCAAGAGCCGCAATGTTGTGGTGCGACGTGGTGACGAGATCGTCGGCTACGTCGCCTACCGCCAGAATCGTCGCTGGGAAAACTCGGTGCCGTCAGGGACCGTCGTGGTACAGGCGCTTGTCGCCGCGGACCACGAGGCGCATCGTGCGCTGTGGCACCACGTCACCCACGTCGACCTGTTTCCGCTGGTCGACTTCTGGGACGCTCCGGTCGACGACCCGATCGTTTGGGAGACAAGCAACCCCCGGGCGATCAAACGGATCCCAACCGACGGGCTGTACGTGCGCATCCTCGACGTGACTGCAGCACTGACGGCTCGCCACTACGAGACTGACGGCGAGACCGTCCTGGGCATCGTCGACGACCTTGGGTACGCATCTGGCGCCTTCCATCTGCAGATCAGCGGGGGAGCGGCGACGGTCTCGGCCACGGACACGACGCCCGACGTCGAGATGGACGTGCGTGAACTCGGAGCCTTGTACCTGGGCCGCAACGCAGCGCCCGGTCTGCACACAAGCGGCTTGATCAAGGGTTCTGCTGCGTCGGTGCTGCATTGCTCCCAGCTCTTTCGCACCGCCGCAGCACCGTGGTGCCCGGAGATGTTCTAGAGCCGGGAGCATGCCCCGAACCATGCGCCTACATGACGTCGGGGATACCGAGGTCTCCGTAGCCGTTGTCGCGGTAGTTGCTGCGGAAGAGGTCGCGCAGCTTCGTGGCCGCGAGGTCATAGGCCGCAGTGTCATCCCAGGTATTGCGGGGATTCAAGATCGCCGTGTCGACGCCTGGAGCTGACTTGGGCATCGCGAGGCCGAGAATCGGATGGATCTCGGTTTCGACATCGTCGAGTTCTCCGGCCAAGGCCGAGTTGAGGAGCGCACGAGTCGCCTTGAGCGACATGCGTTCGCCCGTGCCGTAGGCGCCACCAGTCCAACCCGTGTTGAGCAGGATCGAGCGGGCCTTGTTGTCCGCCATGCGCTGCGCAAGCAGCTCGGCGTACACGATCGGCTTCTGCGACATGAACGGCGAACCGAAACACGAGCTGAAGGTTGCCTGCGGTTCGGTGACGCCAACCTCGGTGCCGGCGAGCTTCGAGGTGAAGCCCATCACGAAGTGGTACATGACCTCTTCTTCGGTGAGCATCGAGATCGGAGGCAGCACACCGAATGCATCGGCGGTCAGCAACACGATGGTCTGCGGATGCGGACCAGCGGCCCCTTCGGCGACGCTCGGGTTGCAGGCCAGCGGGTACGCGAAACGAGTGTTCTCGGTGCGCGAACCGTCAAACAGATCGAGCTCTTGTGGATGCGTCTCGGCAAGGGCCTTGCCGGGGAGCGCGGGCACGTTCTCGATGAGCGTGCCCGGCATCGACAGCGCGGCCGCGATAACCGGCTCGTTGTCCTTATCGAGGTCGATCAGCTTTGCGTAACAGCCGTCTTCGAAGTTCGAGACGCCGTCGTCGGTCCAGACATGTTCGTCATCGCCGATCAGCAGACGGTCAGGGTCAGCCGACAGGGTGGTCTTGCCGGTGCCCGACAGGCCGAACAAGATCGCGCTGTCACCGTTCGAGCCGACATTCGCCGAGCAGTGCATCGTGAGCTGCCCCTGCGCCGGAAGAGCGAAGTTCATAACCGTGAACATGGTCTTCTTGACCACACCCGAGTAGTCGGCCCGGCCGACCACGAGACCGATGCGATTGCGCAGGTCCATGATGACGGCACGTTCGCTCAGGGTGCCGTCGCGTTCGGGATCGCAGTGGAACGACGGCACGTTGATCATCGTCCAGCCGTGCGTGTCGCGATCGATGTCGTCGCGGACGTTCTTCGGGAACATGATGTTCGCGAAGTAGGCGTGCGTGGCGTACTCGCCGACAAAGCGGTACGGAATCGCGAAGTTGGGGTCCCAACCGCAGAACACGTCGGTCGAGTAGAGCTCGGCGTTGCGTTCGTTCAGGTGATCGAGCACCCGTTGGAGCAGGGCCTCGTAGGCGGTCGGCTCGAACTGCTTGAAGTCGGGCTTCCACCAGATCTCGTCGACCAGATCTGGCCAGGCCACCGCAAAGGTGTCTTGTACCGGACGCCCGGTGCAGGTCGGGTCGCCGTAATAGACGAGCGGACCGTCTTCGCCGAGTTCGGTGGCATAGGCCTTTTGTGCATCGTCCGCGCCGCCAAGTTCGATACGACCTCGGTCGTTCGCGATGGCAGCTCGGAACAGCTCAACCTGTGACAGGCCGTGCTGGAGACGAATATTCGTCAATCCAAATCTGGCCGCCAACTCGTCGGAAACAGCCTCTGTCGTGAGAGGGTCTCTGCTTGGGGGGCCAGCATCGGTGGATGCGTCGAGTGCAGTGGTCATGATCTCCGAGCGCCTTTGATCGGGTCGTCTGACTGGTCAGTTGTCTTGGTGTTCTGGTGTCTAGGTGACACCGGCTCTTGCTACTGCAAGAAGTCGGGGGTACCCATGTCGATCTCGGAACCGAGACGAAGGCGCGTTGCACGGCCACCGTCGTCGAGATCGAAGACCACCCGCTGCCCCTGACGGAGCATGCGGAAGATGGAGCCTTCGAGCGCGACGGGCGACAGGTCGTATTCGGCGAAGTCGACGTCGGACATCAGCACACCGTCTTTGGTAGCTGGGTCATAGGACTTGACGGTGCCTTGCACGGGCCTCGCTCGCTTTCGTGATCGACGAACGTCCGAACCCTATCGGGTGTG
>CAZEMU010000114.1:0-11534 GCA_964513315.1 uncultured Acidimicrobiaceae bacterium
GAGCACGTCTTCGCCGACTCGGTCGAGAAACGCACTGCCGAGTTGCACCTCGAACGCATGGTGACCCGTGGCGAAGTCGTCGAGGTCGAGCCGGGATTTTGGCAGGCGGCATAGCCAATGGCATCTTCACCGGCGGACACGGTCAACGAACTCGGCCAGCCCGTCGGCTGGCCGGTCGACGTCTCGAGAGCGGAACCGCCGAGTCGTCAACCGATGGTCGGTACCTACTGCGACCTCGTGTCGCTGCATCCGACTGCGCACACGAGTGACCTCTACCAGGCGTTCGCCGCCGCGCCTGACGATGGCGACTGGACCTACCTGCCCTACGGGCCCTTCGCAGACGAGGCTGCGTGCGCCGAGTGGGTTGCCACGTTTGTCGGCCTCGACGACCCCATGTTCTTCACGGTCATCGATCGGTCGACCGGACGGGCGGTCGGTGTTGCCAGCTACCTGCGCATCGACCCTCGTGGCGCCGTGATCGAGGTCGGCCACATCCATTTCTCGCGAAGCATGCAGAAGACGCCGATGGCAACCGAAGCGATGTACCTGATGATGCGAACTGCCTTCGACGGCGGCTATCGCCGTTACGAGTGGAAGTGCGACGACCTCAATGCGCCTTCCAAGGCGGCAGCGCAGCGACTGGGTTTCCAGCACGAAGGGCGTTTCCGGCAAGCGACCCACTACAAGGGCCGTAATCGCGACACCGCGTGGTTCTCGATTCTCGACCACGAGTGGCCAGCACTGCAGGCCGAGTTCGAACGATGGCTTGGTGCCGACAACTTCGATGCCGACGGCAACCAGCTGAGCCCACTCGGCAACCGCGTGGCCGAGTCATGACCCAGGTCGCGCTCTTTCACCACATCCTCGGGATCACCGATGGACTGCGCCGCATCGCCGTTGATCTGCAGGCGCTCGGCCACTCGGTGCAGATGGTCGATCTCTTCGACGGCGAGACGTTCGAGTCGATCGATGCGGGCGTGGCCCACCTCGAAGAGGTCGGGTTCGAGTCGGTGATTGACCGCGGCGCCGATGCGCTCGCTGCAGATGCGACCGACGTGGTCGTGGTCGGGATCTCGCTTGGCGTCCTGCCCGCGCAGAAGCTGGTGCAAACCCATCCCGGCGTCGTCGGGGCAGTGCTGATCGATGGCGCTGTCGAAGCGGAAATGTTCGGCGACTGGCCGGTCGACAAGCCTGTCCAGATCCACATGGTCGACGGCGACGAGCTGGCGGCTGAAGACCTGGATGCGGCCAAGCAGCTCGCAGCAGAACCGAACGTGTCACTCACCGTGCATCACGGCTCTGGGCACCTCGTCATCGACACGTCGGCTGCCGACCACAATCGCGCACTTGCGACCCCGATCGTCGACTCACTGTGCGCCTTTGTCTCGGGTCTGGACCCCCGCGTTGAAACGGGGCGACCGGTTGACGCTGTCGGTCGCATCGCACCGCCAGCATTCGGTGACGAAGCCGAAACCTTGCTTGGCTACCTCGACTACCAGCGCTGCATCCTGGCGTGGAAGGTGCGCGGGCTCGACGCCACCGGCATGCGAGCCACCACCGCCGCGTCGACGATGACGCTCGGCGGCCTACTCATGCACATGGCCTATGTCGAAGACCACTGGTCGGCGCGTGTGCTGTGGGACCAGGGCAAGAACAACCAGCCGCCATGGGACACCGTCGACTGGCAGGCGGACGGCGACTGGGAGTGGAACCAGGCGCACATCCGAAGCCCCGAAGACATCATCGCGACCTGGCGCGTTTCGGTCGATCGTTCAGATCGGTTGTTCCGGCGAGCGGTCGACGAGTTCGGACTCGGCGGTGGTGGCCGCGAAGTCTGGCCCGATGGGCAGGCACCCAGCGTGCGCTGGATTCTCACCCACGTGATCGAGGAGTACGCCCGCCACATCGGCCACGCAGATCTCCTTCGCGAGGCTGTTGACGGAGCGACTGGCGAGTAGTTCTGTCCTTCTCGCGGATCGCGCCGATGGGATGATTTTGCCAAAACTGTCGCTCTCTAACCCTTTTCTCACCTTCGACAGTGCACTCTTGTAGGTATGCAAAGTCGCAAGCGGCTGTTCTTCGCCGTCATCGCTGTTGCCGTGCTGTTCGGGGCCGGAGGGTTCGCCTTGGGTCAACGTCTCGAGTCACCCGAGGAAGCCCGGGCCGAAGTCGAGGCCCCGGAGCCGTCGCTCATCGCCGTTCCCGTCGAGACGACGGCACTGTCGAACGACGTCGTCGTACGCGGCGACGCCGAGTTCGAAGGCGCCGTCGACCTGGTCCTCGATGCGACGCTCGGCGACGGTGCATCCCGAGTCGTAACCGGACGGGTGCCCGAGATCGATTCGGTCGTCAACGAAGGCGACATCGTGATCGAGGTGTCGCAGCGGCCGGTCTTCGTGCTCGAAGGATCCCTGCCGGGGTTCCGCGAGTTCAAGCCGGGCCTCGAAGGCGACGACGTCCTCCAGCTCGAAGAAGCATTGGCCCGACTCGGCTACCTCACCGTCACGCCTGACCGCCTGTACGGCTCGGCGACCGAAGAAGCGATCACGGCGATGTACGAAGCCGCCGGCTACGAGCCGCGCGCAGAGAGCGACGGCGAAGAGACCCAGCTCGACGCAGCCCGCGACCAGGTCGACGCAGCTCGCGAACAGTTGGCCGACGCCAACGACCGCCTCGACGATCTACAAGAACCGCCCTCCGACCTCGAACGCTTCAACGAGTCCCAACAGCGCGAACAGCTCGTCGACGGCATCACGCTGGCCCAAGAAGGCGTCGCCGATGCTCAAGAAGCACTGACCGAAGCCCGAGAGCAGCAAGTCGACGAGCAGAACATGACGCCAGGCGAAGGCCTGCTCAGCGCCATCGACAACTTGACCCAGCTCGAACGCAACGGCGCCAGCGCCGACCAGATCAGCGCTGCGAACCGTCAGGTCGCCTCGGCCCAACAGGCCGACGAGCAGCGCCTCGAAGCCGCCGCCGATGCTGTCACCCGAGCCCAAGACGCCGTCGCCGACGCCGAAGAACGAGTCGTCGACGCCCGCGAGGCGTTGAGCGACTTCGACACCCGCAACGCACTCGAAGACCAAGAACTTGGCGACACCTCCTCGGCCGAAGACGCTGTCGCCGATGCTGAGGAACGCCTCGCTGAACTCGAGGCTGATCTCTCTGAGCTCGAGGGCGATATCGGTGTCCGTCTCCCGACGGCCGAGATCACGTTCTTGCCGAATCTGCCACGAGCGGTCACCGCCGTCGATGTCGAACGCGGTGACTTCGTGACCGGCTCGGTCATGCGCATCAGCGGCACCGAGGTGCGGATCACGACCGGTGTTTCCGAAGCCAATCGTCCGCTGCTCGAAGTTGGCCAGCGCGTCATCATCGACAGCGCCCAGCTTGGCATCGAAGTCGAAGGTGAGATCTCTGAGCTCGCGGACCGGACCGGTACCAACGGTGTTGCCGACACTCGCTATTACATGCTCGTCGTGCCGACCGGTGAGTACAACGTGAGCGAGATGGTGGGCGTCAACTTCCGACTCCAGATCCCGCTCGAGAAGAGCGACGGCGAAGTCTTGGCTGTGCCTCAGGCCGCCCTCTTCATCGGAGCCGACAGCTCGTCTCGACTGCGGGTGCTCGAAGACGACGGTGAAACGACTCGCATCGTCGAGGTCGAGGTCGGACTGACCGACAAGAACCGCAGCCTCGTCGAAGTCATTCCGACCTCTGGTGACCTCCAAGTCGGCGACTTCGTGGTCGTTGGCCTGGACACTCCGCAGGTGCCCGAAGCGACCGAGGATGACTCGGCCGAGGCAGATACAGAGGACGACTCGTGACCTTGACCGAACCTGCACCAACTGCGGGTCCGTCAGGCGCACCAGCGGTCATCCAGCTGGTCGAGACCGGGCGAACCTTCCCGGGCCCTCCGCCGGTCGAAGCCCTCAAGCCATCGAGCCTGCGCATCGACCCGGGCGAGTACGTGTCGATCATCGGCCCGTCCGGTTCCGGTAAGTCGACCCTGCTCCACCTCCTTGGACTGCTCGATCGCCCGACCGCCGGCAAATACCTGCTCGACGGGATCGACACGGGTGCCCTCGGCGACAACGAACGCGCCGGTTTGCGCGGCAGTCGCATCGGCTTCGTGTTCCAGTCGTTCCACCTGCTGCATCACCGCAGCGTTCGAGAGAACGTCGAGCTCGCGCAGGTGTACAACCGCATGCCTCGCAAGGACCGTCGAGCTCGCGCCGAAGCGGCGCTTGAGCGAGTCGGGCTCGCGCACCGCATCGACTTCACGCCCCGCACGCTTTCGGGCGGTGAGCGTCAGCGTGTTGCCGTCGCTCGGGCGCTCGTGAGCGAACCAAGCCTGCTGCTCGCCGATGAGCCAACCGGCAATCTCGACACCGAAATGTCCGCCGAGATCATGGAGGTCTTCGATGCTCTCCATGCCGATGGCATGACCCTTGCGGTGATCACGCACGACCTCGACGTTTCGGCTCGGGCCGAGCGTCAGGTTCGCATCGTTGACGGCTTGCTTCGCGAGACCACGGTGCCCCGGACACGAGCGACCGCAGCTGTTCTTCCTGACGAGCCTGTGCTTCCTGACGAGGACCCATCATGAGCTCGGTCGATATCTCCGTCGAAGGCCCCGCTCCGGTCGTGCGCGATCGGACCACCGTCCAGGCACCGCGGCTCAGCATCCGAGACCTCGTTGACGAGATGGTCAGCGGCCTGCTCGGTCGCCCCGGTCGACTCGTGTTGACCGCGCTCGGCACCGTGCTCGGCATCACCGCGCTGGTCTCGACGCTCGGCCTCGCCGCAACCGCCGGCAACCAGATCGTCAGCCGCTTCGACGAGTTGTCCGAAACACGTGTTGTCGTCTCGCCGACCGACACTGGCTTCGGCGGCCAGGCCGGCACCAGCAACATTCCGTGGAACGCCGAGGCACGCCTCACCCGCCTGAACGGTGTCGTCGCTGCCGGCACGAAAAGCGACGTCGACATCTCCGGAGCCCTCTCCAAGTCCGTGCCCGTCGTCGACCCGCTCGGCATCAACGAGCACCAGATCTCGGTCGTTGCCGGCTCCGGCGGTCTACTCGAGGCCGTGCGCGGCACGATCCGGACCGGCCGCTTCTTCGACGAAGGCCATAACGAACGACGCGACCCCGTCGTGGTCCTCGGACCTGCTGCCGCGCAGCGACTGAACGTCTTCCAGATCGACATCCAGCCGGCGATCTTCATCGGCGAGCAAGCGTTCGTGGTCATCGGCATCATCGACGACGTCGCCCGTGAACCCGACCTCCTGAACGCGATCGTCATGCCCGACGGCACGGCACGCGAGTACTTCGGTCTTGCCGCACCAGCCGAGGTCCACGTCGACGCCGAAGTCGGCGCCACCCAAGTCGTCGCCGGTCAAGCTGCGATCGCACTGGCCCCCGGCAACGAGGATTCGCTTCGTGTTCAGGCCTCGCAGGGCTACACCGCTGTGCGCCAAGACGTCGAAGAGAACGTCAACGCATTGTTCATCGTGCTCGGCGGCGTGTCGCTGCTCGTCGGCGGCCTCGGCATCGCCAACGTCACGCTCGTGTCCGTCCTGGAACGGACCCCCGAAATCGGCCTCCGCCGCGCACTCGGCGCCGCCCGCCGCCACATCGCTTCGCAGTTCCTGCTCGAGTCGACCGTCACCGGCCTGCTTGGCGGGATCATCGGGGCGTCCGTTGGCGTACTCGTGATCGTCGTCGTCAGTGCCGTACGCGACTGGACACCTGTGCTCGAAAGCTGGCTGCCCTTCGCTGCGGTCGGACTCGGCGCACTGATCGGCCTCATCGCCGGCACCTATCCGGCCGTCCGTGCCGCCAAGACCGAACCCATCACGGCGCTCCGCAGCGGCTGAGCTGCATCGGTTGATAACAGAAACAGCGCCGCCGCGCCGGACGCAGATCGGCCGACAGCTCAACGACGTCACCCGTGCACTTGACGCGGCACTCGACGAGATCGACCCCGAAGAAGGATGCGCCCTCATCGAAGTCGAGGTGCTCGACCTCCGGTGGGGTTGGTTTCGGGCTCTATCCTGCTTTAGCGGCCAAGATGAAGGTCTTGGCCGCTGTAGCTAGGAAAGAGGTCTCCCATGCGTCGCTTGATCAGTGCCCTGTTGTTGTTGGCGATGGTGGCGGCCGGGTGCGCCTCGGGTGCCGACGACGAACCTGCGACGGTCGCCTCGGGCGAGACCGAGAACGACGCTGGCTCCGAGAGCGCGGCTGCGCCGGCCGCAGACGAGCAAGAGGACGAACCAGAGACCGACGAGGATTCCGACGAGCCTGCGATGGCGGCGTCGTCGCCCATCGGTGCGTTCTTCGCCGAAGACGGTGGCTTCCAGTCGGCACTCGACGAGTACCGGCTCAGAGTCGAAGAAGGAATCCTCGTCTGCATGGCCGAACAAGGCTTCGAGTTCGCCGTCTCCGGCGACGCGGGTCGCAACGCCGTACAAGAAGCACAGAACGAACTCAGCGAACGAGCCTGGACGATCGAGTACGGCTACGGCATCTCCACCTCGTTCGACTCGGTCGTCCAGTCACAGGCGACGAACCCAAATGCCGAGATCATCTTCGCCCTCGGTGCAGCCGAACGCGAAGCCTGGACCGAAACGCTGATCGGTGTCGGCAATGACCTCGGCGACTTGGGCAACGGTGCAATCCCGCTCGAAGAGCGCGGCTGCATCGGATCCTCGATCATCGAAACCGGCGGCCAAGGCCCCATCGAAGGGCTTGATGCGTTCGGCGAGGCCTACGCGGAGCGAGAAGAAGCGATCTTCGACACCAACGAGATGATCGTCGCAGTCGGCGACTGGACGCGCTGTATGAGCGAAGCCGGTCACCCGGACTACTCCGAACTCGAAGGGCCCGAAGACTCGTTCCGCGAGCGCTTGTCGGTGATCAGCGCCCCGATCCGGCCAGCGCTCGACCAGCTTGAGCCGGGTGAAGGTCAGTCGCTGTTCGATGGCGAAGAGATCGATCTGGCGAAGCTGCCGGGCCTCGACGTCGACGCGCTACGAGCGCTGCAAGACGAAGAGCTGTCGACGGCGCTTGCCGACCTCGACTGCTACGACGCTCACGTTCGCGATGTCTATGAGCCACTTCGCAACGATTTCGAGACTGAGCTGATGGACGAGTTCGGCAACGAGCTCGACGCACTCCGGTCCATCGGCGGATGACAGTGGTTTCCGCTGACACGACCGCTGCTTGGCAGGCGCTCAACGACCATCGCGCCCAGATCGGTGACAAGACCCTTCGTTCGCTCTTCGAGGCGGATCCCGCCCGCGCCGAGCGAATGACGTTGCACGTCGGCGATCTCACCGTCGACTTCTCGAAGCATCGCATCACCGACGAGACGTTGGCGTTGCTCATTTCGTTGGCTGAAGAGACCGGCGTCGAGGGACACCGCGACGCAATGTTCGCCGGCGAAGAGATCAACTCGACCGAGGGCCGATCGGTGCTGCACACGGCGCTCCGCGCGGCCGACCCCGTCGTCGTCGACGGCGACGACGTCGTGCCCGAGGTCCGTCAGGTGCTGGACCGCATGGGTGTCGTCGCGGACCGCATCCGTGCAGGCGAATGGCTGGGCGCGACGGGCAAGCCGATCACGGCAGTTGTCAACATCGGTATTGGCGGCAGCGACCTCGGACCGTTGATGGCGACGCGTGCGCTGCGTCACTTGGTGCCTGTCGATCTGGCGATCCGGTTCGTGTCGAACATCGACGGCGCTCAACTCGACGCTGCGCTGACCGGACTCGATCCCGAAACGACCCTGTTCGTCGTCGCGTCGAAGACGTTCACGACGATCGAGACGATGACCAACGCTCGCTCGGCGCGAGCTTGGCTCCTCGCTGGTCTTGGCGACACCAGTGACGGCGCGATCGCTCGTCACTTTGTCGCCTTGTCGACCAACGCCGAGGGCGTCGCCGAGTTCGGCATCGATACCGCCAACATGTTCGAGTTCTGGGACTGGGTTGGCGGCCGCTATTCGGTCGATGCCGCGATCGGGTTCTCGGTCATGTGCGGGATCGGTGCTGCGGGCTTCGACGAGTTTCTGGCGGGCTTCCGCACGGTCGACGAACACTTCCGCGCCCAACCGCTCAGCGAGAACGTCCCCGTGCTCGCCGGACTCATTGGCATTTGGTATCGAAACTTCTTTGGCTGGCAGGCCCACGCGGTCTTGCCGTACACCCAAGCCCTCGAACGATTCCCGGCGTATCTGCAACAGCTCGACATGGAGAGCAACGGCAAGCAGACCCTTCGCTCGGGTGAGCCGGTCAGCTACGACACGGGTCCTATCGTCTGGGGCGAGCCGGGCACGAACGGCCAGCACGCGTTCTACCAACTGCTGCACCAGGGGACCACGCCGGTGCCCTGCGACTTCATCGGATTCCTCGAGCCCGAACCCGCAGTCGTGCCTGGCATCGATCGGGCACTTCACCATCGGCTGCTGTTCGCCAACATGGTCGCCCAGGCCGAAGCGCTGGCGTTCGGCAAGACCAGCGCCGAGGTTCGCGCCGACGGTGTTGGTGACGAACTCGTCAGCCACCGAACGTTCCCGGGGAATCGCCCGTCGACGGTCATCACGGCCCCGGCGCTCACCGCCAGCGTCCTTGGTCAGCTGATCGCGCTGTATGAACACCGGGTATTCACCCAGGGCGCAGTGTGGGGCATCAACTCGTTCGATCAGTGGGGCGTCGAGCTTGGCAAGGTCCTCGCAACGCGAGTCGGAAACGAGCTTGTCGACGGGTTCGACGACGGGCCCGCGCACGACCCATCGACACAGGCCCTCATCGAGCGATTCCGGGCTCACGAGTAGTCCGCACTCGCGCAAAGTTGAGTCGTTGTGACACGTGCGACGGGGTGACGCGCGCCACCGGAAAACCGGGAGCACATGGCGCTCTCGCAGGCGAGACTTTTTGGTCATGCGCATTTCAATCGACCGCACGCTCGGTCGCGCTTCCCACCACACCTTCCGTGCATGCACGCTCGCGTTTCGTCACATCGCTCGCTTCATCGGCCGGCTCGGTTTCGGCCGCCAAGGCGCGCTCGTCGCAGGGCGCCGACTGTTCCCAGCTCGTGCCCATACGCCGACCCGCCGCGCCGTTTCGCTGTTCGCGGGTTCGCTCTTCATCGGCATCGGTGTTGCGCTGCTCCAAGAAGCCAACCTCGGCCTGACGCCCTACGACGTTCTCGTCTCCGGCCTCCAACCGCGGATCGGGTTGAGCTTCGGTCAAACCGTCTGGGTGGTCTCGGCCGTGCTGTTCGCCGCAGCGGCCATGCTCCGTCAGTTCCCGAGCGGCTGGGGCATCGCCTATGTCTTCGCCAACGGTGTCGCCATCGACTCGGTTTCCGGGTTCATCAACGCTCCCGAGTCGATCCTCGCTCGGTGCTTCTTCGTCGCGCTCTCGCTCATCTCGTTGTCCGCCGGCATCTCCTTGGTCGTCCACTCGGGTTCGACCGGCGGAGCTTTCGAGCTGCTCATGCGGGCCGGCGAGCTCCGAGGGATGAATCGACAGATGGTGCGGACCTCGCTCGAAGTCGGCATCTTCGCGTTCGGTCTGGTTCTGGGTGGAAGCTTCGGCCCAGCCACTGTCGTGATCGCACTCGGAATCGGCCCACTTCTCGGCCTCACGAGCCTGGCGCTCGCCGACCACAGCCGAGGTCGCGTCATTCGCCAGCTCGAAAGCACGCCGGTGCAAGGTCAGCCGAACGCCGCCACTTCCAGCTGATACTTCTCAAAAGAGAGCGTCAATAGGGCACGCCGTTGGCGAATGTGGCATGATCGTGCCCGGCCGCGAACGCCGGAGTCGCGCCGCTGATCGGACCAGAGCCGCCGATCCACCAGGGTCATAGGCCAATCGTCAAAGGGGGAGTACTTCGTGGAAGTCTCAATGAGCGTTAATGGGCAAAGTCAGTCCCATGACGTCGAGCCGCGCACGCTGCTCGTTCATCACATTCGTGAGAACGTCGGCCTGACCGGTACCAACATCGGCTGCGACACCTCGTCATGTGGTGCCTGCACGGTTCACCTCGACGGCCAGTCCGTCAAGTCGTGCACCGTTCTCGCCGTCCAGGCCGAGGGTGCCGCCATCACGACGATCGAGGGACTCGCCGACCAGTCACGTGCCGCAGGCACCTCGACCGGTGACCAGGACTGGCACCCTATGCAAGAGGCATTCCAGCAGTGCCACGCACTGCAGTGCGGCTACTGCACGCCCGGCATGGTCATGGCCGCCACGAGCTTCTTGAGCGAAAACGCCAACCCTTCCGAAGACGAAGTGCGCGAAGGCCTCGAGGGCAACCTCTGCCGTTGCACCGGCTACCACAACATCGTCAAGGCCGTCCTGAGCGCAGCAGGTGAGTCATGATTCCGGCCGCGTTTGACTACAAGGTCGCAGACTCGGCCGAAGCAGCCATCGCCATGCTCGGCGAATACGGCGACGAAGCCAAGCTTCTCGCTGGCGGCCACTCCTTGATTCCAATGATGAAGTTCCGCCTCGCCGCACCGACCGTCCTCGTGGACATCGGTCGCGTCGACGACCTCAGCTACATCCGCCAAGAGAACGGTCACCTCGCCATTGGCGCCATGACTCGCCACACCGCGGTTGAGCACAATGACCTCGTCAAGGCCGAAGCCCCGATGCTCGCCCATGTTGCGTCGCTCGTCGGTGACCCGTCGGTGCGCCACCGTGGCACCCTCGGCGGCACGCTGGCCCACAGCGACCCGGCATCTGATCTCCCCGCAGCAGTGCTCGCACTCGGCGGCACGATCGTTGCCCAAGGGCCGAACGGCACCCGCGAGGTTGCTGCGTCTGAGTTCTTCACCGGCTTCTTCGAATCGGTGCTGGCCGACGACGAGATGATTACCGAAGTACGCATTCCCACCGGCACCGGCGGCTGGAACTACCAAAAGTTCAACCGCCGTGCCCAGGACTGGGCCATTGTTGGTGTCGGCGTTGCCGACGGCGGCAAGGGCATCAGCCTCGTCAACATGGGTTCGACGCCGCTGCGGGCAACCGCCGCCGAAGAAGCACTCGCCGGGGGCGCATCCGCAGCCGAGGCTGCCGAGCTCGCCGCCGAAGGCGCTTCGCCGATGGAAGACACCAACGCCGATGCGGCCTATCGCTCGCATCTCGCCAAGGTCCTCACCCGTCGTGCGCTCGAGGCCGCAGGCGTCGCCTAGCGATTCTGCCGCTCTCATCTGAGACGCTGACCACTGCGCCCGCTTCGGCGGGCGCAGTTGTCGTTTTCGGGTTGCCGGCCGCCTCGTACGCCGCATGACACATCGGGCACACACGGCCGTTCCCTATCGATTCCGCGGGTCGCGTATGCCACGATGGACGTGTCAGATCGACGGTGCGTTCCTGAGCATCGGCTGACATTCGAAAGGCGGAATGAAATGGTGGCGGTGGCTTCTGCACGCGCAACGCGTGCACGGTGGCGATGGGGCGTGGCGCTCCTCGCAGCGATAGCTCTCTTTGCAACGGCGTGCGGCGGTGGGACAACCGACGCT
>CAZEMU010000114.1:11634-13284 GCA_964513315.1 uncultured Acidimicrobiaceae bacterium
GCTGTGGCGGCGGCGATACCGAACTGCTGACGCTCGCAGCCTCGCCACAAGATGGCGGGCTCGTCGTGCGCATGTGGGTCCAGGCCGTCGATCAGCGTGACATCGCGGCTGCCGATCAGGCACTCAAGACCTTCGTCGCCGTGAATTAGTCGTCCGGCATAGAAACTGAACAGGGGCGTCGGCGTTGCCGGCGCCCTTGTCGCGTCTGGCGCCGCCACGACGCGAGATGAAACTTTGTGCTCGCAGTCCATATTCGAGCGCTGTCGCGATCTAGGTTGGGTGCAGTGGAGACGGAGCACTCAGAACTCACATTGTGGGAAACCGTCAAATCTGACTTCGCGCAGTCGACCGGATTGCGGCTGCTCGGCGTTGCGGCGATGTTTCTGTGGATGGCATTTCAGTGGGGATGGGGCAACGACATCTTGTTGCCGCCGATCGTCGCAACTGCGTTCGAAGCGGTCGATGATGGCGAGACCTGGTCGACGGCGATCGGGGCGAGCGCTGCAGGTACCGCCGCTGGCAGTCTCTTCTGGGGCGTGACGCAAGCGATCGACGGCATCATCATGATGCTCGGCTTGCGGCTTGTGCCCGGGGTGACGGCCCGGATCGGTTCGTTCCTGCAGCGCAAGGGATGGGTGAAGCCCGTCGCTGAGTTGTCGCTCGGCACGAAGTTCCTCATCGCGTATGCGACGGGCGCCTCGGTGCTTTGCCTCATCGACGTGTTTGCGACTGGCGAGCCCGGCTTGCGAAGCCGTCGAGGTCTGCTTGCCCAGGCAGTTGGATTAGCCGTCGCTGGTGTGGCGGCCGCGATTGCCGTGGTCACGATCGTCACGGCGATCGGTACTCGCATTGAAGCAACCGAAGACGCGGCCGAAGTCATCGTCCGCTACGCGAAGAACCCACTCACGTGGCTCGTGCTCTACGCCGCGGTCGTCGGTCTGTCCTCGCTGCGGTCCCGTTTAGGTGGCAGCCGACCCGTTGCCGAGCTCGCCTAGCTCGAACGGTCTAGCTAAGGACGAACCAGTCGTCGAGGGTGGCTTTCACTTCGTCGAGATGATCGATGTAGGCATGGAAACCGCCGTTGTAGTTGCCGTCCTGGCGACGGTTCTCTTGGCCCTCGAAGTTGTAGTAGCCGGGCGTGCATTCGGCGTTGCGGTTCGTCTTGCCGCGATGCGAGATGACCTCCTGCACCCACCAGTCCTCGCGGTCGTGCTTGGCGTCGAGCGTCTCGTGGGCGCCGTTGCGCACCAGGTCGATGCAGTCGGCGATGTGGTCGCCTTGGACCTGAAGCAGGTCGGTCAGGTTGAACTGGAACGACGCTTGGTACCCGCCCATGATGAACATGTTCGGGAAGCCCGCGGTGTGGATGCCGAGCAGCGTGCGGATGCCGTCGCTGTACTTCTGTTGCAGCTCGACGCCGCCTTCGCCGACGATCGAGTTGTAGATGCCGGTCTGCTGGACCTCGAACCCGGTCGCGTAGATCAGCAGGTCGACGGGGTATTCGGTGCCTTCGAAGATCGGACCGTTCTCGCCGACCTCGGTGATGCCCTTGCCTTGGGTGTCGACCAGGTGGACCGAGGGCAGGTTGAAGCTCGGCAGGTACTCGTTGTGGAAGCACGGCCGCTTGCACATGAGCATGTACCACGGCTT
>CAZEMU010000115.1:0-12625 GCA_964513315.1 uncultured Acidimicrobiaceae bacterium
CTCGTCGCCCAACAGCAGGCCCAATTCGCCGCATGGCTGGCCTTCCAGGAACAGGCTGGCGCCACTGCTACTCCCCCGGCAACAGAAGCAGCAGCAGTCGTTCAACCAGCAGCGGTCGAATCAGTTATCGCCGAGCCGGCGGCGCCAAACCCAGGACCCGCCGAACCTGTATCGGTTGAAACGACACCTGTTGCGACCGCAGAGAACGACAAACTGGACAGCGAGAATGCGGCCCCGACCGCTTCGCTCGCCGATGCGCTACCGAGCTGGCCCAGTGACGACATGGTCTACAGCGATGTCCACGGTGCGCTCTTCGGAGACGAACCCACCTCGCTGCCGCCAACGACCGCAATGGCGATGGCCGAAGTCGACCTCCAAGCCATCGACTCGATTCTCGACGAGGTCGAAGCTCCGACCTTCGACGGGCCGATGCGCTACGCCCCGTTCCTCATGCGAGCCCTCTGTATCGCAGCCAGGACTGTCGACAGCAACGACGTCAACGTGCACATCGACGTGGTGGGCGCGGTCGGTGCAACCCGCCGCGTCGAAGACGCCCACGACAAGCACCTCTCCGCCCTGACCCGCGAACTCGCCGACGACCCAACCACCACCGACACCCCGGCCACGGTTGTCGTGCACGTCTCGAGCTCTCAGGGAGGCCACTTGCGAGTCGAGATCGGCGACGGCACCGTGCCGACCATTTCACTCGTCCACCTCCATAAGCGCCCGATCGCGACCCGTGACCGCCTCGGCTCCACGGCCATCACGACCCACAGCATGGGTCTGCTCTCCGTCGCCGCATCGAGCACGCCAGTTCGAGCCGACGAGTACTTACAGATGCTCCGCGAGATTCTCGAAACCCGAGACTGGACCACCGAGCTGGACTGAACCAGCAACCTCATCCCCAGATAGGAAGATCTAGCCACGAGCAAGGCGAGTGACTAGTCGTAGCTCGCTTCGACCGTCCAAGCCCCGGCCTGTGACGCCAACAAAAGCGCCCGGCCGTCGTCGAGTACGACTTGCATCCGGGCTGAACGTCGGTGTCGATCCGCGTGCCACCACCGTTCATCGAGGAGCCACGGACCCGACCATCCCACGACGGGGATCGGGTCCCGCCCTGCCACCGCCAGCAGCGCAGGCTCCTGCGCCATGATCCCCCGACCGCCGACCCGGACCGGCTGGTGTGCCGCATCGACGAGCACCGCCGGAAGTGCTGGATCATGGACGACCGCCGGAGCGGGCCGAGGTGTTGCCCCCAACCAGGGCAACCCGGCCCGTTCGCCGGCGACACCGGCAGCGACGTCACCGACCGCATCGCCAATGAGCGTGCGATCAACGGCACCAGCCCGCTCGACCAAGTCGACCGACTCGGCCGGGACGGCCACGACCGTCTCGGCAGGCGAACGACCGCCCTGCACCTCGGGGACGACCACGACGCCGACTCCGGCAAGCCCTTGGACCCGAGCCACCGCCCGAGCCGCTCGTTCCGCCAGCCCGGTCTGCTCGCCCCAGAACCCGAGCTGTCGACCCGCAGCGACCGACAGATCATCAGGGCGCAATGCCAGCCGAGCCAAGCCTCCGGTCGGTCGGCCCCGGACTGGGCCAGACAGCCAGCCATCGAGTTGCCACCGCATACGATCCGCGATCGCGCCGGCAGAAAAGGCCTCTTCGGAACGCCACAGTCGTACTTGTTCTTCGCCATGCTCGGTCTCGGCAACAATCCCGACTCGGGCACAGCTGACCCCTCGACCTCGCAAGGTTCGGATGAACTCATCGGCCAGCGTGCGGGCAACAAAGGCCGCCTGGTCGACCCGCTGCACCGGCGGATCTAGCTCGATCGCGACTTCGAGATCCGCGGGTGGATCTTCGGGCTGCGGAGGTCGATGATCAACACCTTGGGCCCACCGATGCGCTCGGGTTCCTACCACCCCGAACCGGGCAACGACATCGTCAGGAGACAAGCCAGCGAAGTCGCCCAACTGTTGCAACCCAAGACGGTGCAACACATCGAT
Source organism: uncultured Acidimicrobiaceae bacterium (assembly GCA_964513315.1). Classification (GTDB taxonomy): domain Bacteria; phylum Actinomycetota; class Acidimicrobiia; order Acidimicrobiales; family UBA10347; genus UBA10347. The sequence continues at coordinate 2,013 of CAZEMU010000115.1, forward strand.
CAAGTCCTCGAGTTCGGTCCGCAACGGGCCCGGCTCGGTCTCAGCCACAAGCGTCGCAACCGGAAGCGGCGCCAGGAACGCAGCGCTCGCTCCAGCTGGGATCACCCGGGCCCCATCAGCCTCGGCGATCATTGCGGCCCGCATCGCGGCGAAACGGCTATCGGCAGTACCGATGTGCACCGTGGTGCGGCCTTCGAGTGCTTGGGCCACGATCGACGCGACCCGGTCGCTCATCGCCTGGTCGCCGCCGAAGTAACGGCTCGGGCCTCGGGTCAGAAACGAACAGACACCGGGCCGATCAATCTCGATCCGAGGCGTGAGATCCTCTAGGCAACGCAGCACCGATTCGAACGCTCGCGCCTCGCCTGCCGGATCTGGCGCCAGGACTTCGACCCCAGGGGCGCGCCGCTGAGCCTCGCGACGACGAAGCCCAACCGTGACCCCCACCTGCTGCGCCGCGATCGACGCGGCAACCACCCGATTGCCGACGACCACGATGGCGAGATCGTCCAGGGTGTGCCCGCAGCCCACAACCGGCCAGGCCCGACAGGACACGACCGTGATGCGTTCCGAGGACGTGAGGGCAGCCACGTCGAGTCCCTACCCGTTCGGGCCGTGTTGGATCATGCGGTTGCTCGGCTGGTGGCTTGCTCCGCGACCGATTCGCCGGACCGGTCCTCGGCCGCGACGAGGTGCTCGATGTCGGACCCCGCATGTCGGACATCTGGAGTTTGGGTATCCGGAGCCACCGGAGTGCGCAGCGTGCGGGCCGACGCGGCCACACGCGGCAGAGGCGGAGCAGCAACGACTGCGGCCGGACTATCACTCTCGGTCGAAGCCGGCAGCGCCACATGACGCACCCGTTCGCTTCCGTGCCAACGACGCCCCGCGACCTGGACCCGCAGCACACGCGACGCAAGATGCCCGTGCCCCGCCCCCAGGCCCTGCCATACCGGAGCCGCCAGGTCATAACGAAGATCAGCCGCATCGGGCCAGGGCGGGCCACCAGCTCGGACCAACACCGTGCCTCGTTCACGAACCCGGGCGCTGAGCTGACGGGCCTGTGAACCAGTAATCCGACGTCGGTCCGCCACGATCACCGCGTCGAAACCCTCGATGACTGCAGCGACCAGTTGTGCCCACCCGGCACCTTGGCCCTGTTCACGTTCCGGGAGCACGAACTGCACGACCCGTCGCAATGGGATCTCGAAATCGAGGCAAGCGCCGAGCCCGAACGAGCGAGGAGCCACGACGGCCAAGAACGAACCCTGACGAACGGCCTCGGCAACGAGCGCCAGGCTGAGCGAGGTCGCCCCGACCCCATGTGCAGCAATGGTGGTTCCTCGCTGCAAAGCACCCCGCGGGACTAACTCGCGCAACCCGGCAGCGACCGGCAACGTGCGCTCATGCGCCATCGTCGCCGCAGTCGTGATACCCGGTCGAACGAGTTCAAGTCGAGCGACCTTGGCCGCTCGATCCTCGGCTCGGTTCTCGGCTCGCCCCTTGTCTCGATCCGGGACATCGACCAGGTGGACCGGGCGCGTCTCATCGTCACCAGGCAATTCGTTGTCCGTGACGCCGAGAGCACCGCCTATGGCAGGGCGTGCACCTGTTTCAGGGCGTGCAGGGGTAATCGATGGCAAAGCTCCGGCCCGCATGTCGAACAGTATCGAACACATGTTCGACGTCGTCAACTGGAACCTTGCGAGGGCGCGTCAAATGATGCTGGCCGCTCCGACAAGAAGCTCTATGGCTTGTCGGGCTAGCCCTCGAACGAAGGGACTTCGACGCCGGGTCGATAGAAGGTGAACAGCTCTTCGATCGTCTCACCGAGCGCACCATCGTCGGCGCCGTGCGCCATGTTCACGGTGATCACATTGCTATTGATGTGCACCGTCTCGACGCCGTGATGGGCGAACAGGCGGCGCGCCAGTTCGTCACACGGGCGATCGTACTCAGGGCCGGGAGCGCCGGCGTAGCGCTCGTGGCTCATACCCGTGATCGAACGGTTGATCTCGAACCGCACAACACCCGGATTCGAGGACGGCTTCTTGACGACGGTGACCGGCTGACCCATGGCCTCCGATGCTAACGGGTGGCTGACTCCGAAGGACCACTCCATGAAGCGATCCATGCGCCAATCGCCAACCCGAGCGACACCACCATCAAAACGGTGTGCACCACCTTGAAACCGACCGACCAGTCTCCGAGCAAGATCCCCGTTCCCCGCACGAGCCAGTAGCAGACCGTCCAGACGATCAGAACCATCAACGGAACCATCGTGCGCCGGATCAACCCGGCAGCGGCAACGACCGCCAACAGGACGAACAACACGACGACGCCGATGCGCCACGCTCGCCCCGTCGACGTCAGATCGTCATCGCCGAGGACATTGCGCAAGCGAGACAGCCACAAGAACACGGTCCACGACGTCAAGATCCACGGCATCAACGACAACAACCGAGTCATGCGGCCCCCTCAGTATCGGCTCGTTCTGGCTCGACTCGTGCTGGCTCGGGACGCTCGACGAAGCCACTGGTTTCGAACAGCGGCTCCTGGCGGCGGCGCAGCTCGACACCGTTCACCGGCAACCCATTCATGAACGCCCACGAGTGCCGGTGCACGACACATGGTCCAACCTCGGCCAACGCGGACCGATGCCGAGGGCACGGATAGCCCTTGTTGTCCTCGAAGAAGTAGCCCGGATGCTCTTGCGCCATCGCCCGCATCATGCGGTCCCGCGTGACCTTGGCAATGATCGACGCCGCCGCAATCGACAGACAGTTCGCATCGCCCTTGACGATCTTGGTCGTTTCGCCACCGACGAAATCCCAGTTGCCATCGATCAACGTGTGATCAACCGGCCGGCCGAGACCTTCGATAGCTCGCCGAGCTGCAAGCTTCTGCGCCGCCGACATGCCGAGCTCATCGCACTCGACTTCGCTGGCATGCCCGACTGCCCACGCCTCGCACCACTCCGTGACACGGTCGTACAACGACTCGCGCTCGGCCTCGTTCAACATCTTCGAATCACGCACCTTGTAGATGCGACGATCCCGAGGAATCACGACCGCGCCAACCGTCAACGGACCTGCCCACGAGCCACGGCCGACTTCGTCCACGCCGGCCACGCACTCGATGCCCTGGTCCCAGCAGGCCTGTTCGTAGCGCCGACCAGGCGACGACGACTTGAGCGCCTTGCGCAGTTTGGGAACAGACTGGTTCATGAGTGTGCGTGGCTCATCGGTGGTTCATCAGCTCGTGCGGGGCCAGCCCGGATCGGCCAGCAACGTTTCGCCACTCGCCTCGGTCGAGTCGAAGTCAGGGTCGATCGACGACGCCGTCACTCGGATCGCGTCGTCGTGCTCGACCTGCCACAGCACCGCCGGGCGGGGGCCGTGCCAGCGCACGCCGAACGACACGGTTCCGCCCTCGATCGGCACGCCGAGCACGTCGACGGTGCGTCCGCGCCACGCAACCGGCAGCGCCGGCAACAGATCAAGGTGACCCGGGCGATCGGCAAGCAACCGAGACCGGACACCGAGCATGAGCTGTGCACCGATTGCGGGATCGGCCAGGCCGTCGATCGAGTTCTTTCCGGCCAGCAGTTCATCGATCTCTGGCAGGGCCGCAACTGTCGGCGTCAACGAACGGACACGCTCGGCGACATCGGGCTGTTCGATGAGATCGAGGCGATTCGCAAGCGCACCAAGGGCGCCAGGAAGCCAGTCCGGGCCCGAGAATCCCTGACGGTTCCCAGCATCGTGCGCGGCACGAGCAACGGGCCCAATCGCGCGATCGAGCGCATCAAGCTGCGACGTCGAGTCGCTGAGCTGACTCCAACGAGCAATCGCGGCCAACAGGGTGGGGTCATCATCGAGGCGATCCAGATCGGCCAGCAGCCGAGGCACATCGGCCCCGAATCCCGACTCGGCCATCGCCGTCATCACGGCCGGCACGGCGCCAAGCGTGGGCCATGACGTCAACAAGCCTCGGGCAGCGACGGCAGTCCGCTCACGGACATCAGACTCGCCGACGTCGAAGCGGGCGCCAGCATCGAGGTGCACCTGCCAACCCCGCTCGATGTCATCGACCGTTGGGACCGCAGCCTCGGGCCGGACCGTCTCTCCGAGTTCGACCACGAAACGAAGCGTGGCGGTGTGGGGCAACGGAAACACCGCCGCAGCCTGCGCGCCACCGGACCGGGAGCGGATCCGATCGCCAGCGATCCCGGCATCGGCGGCCGGCATGTGTTGCAGCAGATCGACGCTGTCGGAGACAGCTGTCGACGCGGCCGCATCAAACCGAACAGCGCCGTCTTCGCCAAGATCCAGCGCACCGGCTGGAGCGGCAGCACTTGCAAGGAAGCCGCGTCCTCCATGGATCAACGGCCGGGCCACCAAACCAACGGCGATCGCAACGCCACCCTGATTCTCGATCTCGACGATCGCTGCGGGCTGGCCATCGACGACCGCAGCAGCGACGCGTTGCACGACGGGGCCAGACGGTGTCGTGATCGTGGTTTCCAGCGTGGCGGGGCCGACGAGCTTCTGGCGCACCCGCTCGGATTCGATCGCGGACACCCAACGGGCGCCCGCAGCCAGTGACCAGTCGAGCGTCCACCGGGCATGGGCTGGTTGGATGCGCCCGACCTTGTCGATGAGACAGGTTGCTGTCCCGCCCCGTGGAGCGAGCGGCACCGTGGCGTCATTGGTCGGCATGATCCAGTCATCAACGACAGAAACAGGCACCGACGCCTCGAAACCGAGACGACGAGCAAGACGAGTGATCATTAATCAGGAAGGCTTTCGTGGGTGACCGAACGACGGAGCAGGCCACGGTACGCCTCGACTGCCCCCTGTTCGCCCCGAACGACCCGCGAAACTTCAGCCGCAATCGGCATCTCGACATCGAGTTCTTCCGCGATCGACACCACAACCGGGGCGGTCTTGACGCCCTCGGCGACCTGATCCATCTCTTCGGCGATCTCACTCACGGTGCGACCCCGGCCAAGCTGCTCCCCAAAGAACCGATTTCGACTCTGCGGGCTGATGCACGTCGCCACCAAGTCGCCCATGCCCGTCAACCCAGCAAAGGTCTCAGGTCGGCCACCCATCGCCTGCCCCAAACGCGTGAGTTCGGCCAAACCGCGCGTGATCACTGCCGCCCGCGTATTGTCACCGGTGCCCAGACCGTCAGCCATCCCGGATGCGACTGCGATCACGTTCTTGAGCGCGCCGCCAAGCTCGCAGCCGACCACATCGTCGTTCGTGTAGACCCGAAACAAGGTGGTCGAGAAGACGCGCTGGAGCGCGGCTGCGACCACATCGTCGGCCATCGCGACGACCGAAGCGGCAGCACCTCCGGCAAGAATCTCCTTGGCCAGATTGGGGCCCGTTAGCGCACCCGCTGGATGCCCCGGCAGCACCTGATTCGTTACCTGCGACATACGCAAACGAGTGCCTTGCTCCAGGCCCTTCGTCAGGCTCAACACGGGGACCCACGGCCGCACGAACTGCGACGCAAGCTCCAACGTGTTGCGATACGCGTGCGACGGAATCCCCATGACGACGAGGTCGGCGGTCGACACCGCATGCTCAAGATCCGTCGTTGCCGTCAGCTCCGGATGCAGCTCATAGCCCTCGAGGTACCGGCCATTCACGTGGCGCTCGTTGATGCCATCGGCCGTGCCCTCGTCACGACACCACAGCATCGTGGCTGCATTGTGGGCAGCGAGGGACGCAACTGTTGTCCCCCACGACCCGCCTCCAAGGACGCTGACTCGCATAGGCCCACTCTACGAGAGCCCACTCTCCAGCGCCCGCTCGCCCACGGTGCATCCGACCAACAGCCGTATGCTGACGAGCGCAATGGGGGCTGAGCATACGGACGAACACGCAGCAGCGACGGGCGAAGCGTCCCCTGCTGGCCCAGCCGCAACAGAATCCGGCGGAGCGGTCCTCATCCCCGTCAAGGCGTTCAACCAGGCCAAGGGTCGCCTGACGCCAGCGCTCACGCCCTCCGACCGGGCTTCGCTCGCGCAGCGCATGGCAACCCACGTCGTCACGGCCCAAGGCGACACACCCGTCGCCATCGCCTGCGACGACGAAGGCGTCGCCGAATGGGCCCGCTCACTCAACGCCCGCGTGATCTGGTGCCCCGGCACCGACCTGAACGGCGCCATCGACGCCGGCTACCGAGAACTCGCTACCGCGGGCCACACCAGCATCGCCATCGCCCACAGCGACCTGCCACGAGCGCCAGCACTCGGCCCGCTCCTGACCTGGAGCGGCGTCACCATCGTGCCCGACCGCCATCGCGCCGGCACCAACGTGATGGTGCTCCCGCCCGGACTCGACATGCGGTTCGGCTACGGCGCCAACTCCTACCCACACCACGTCACCGAAGCCGTCCGGCACCGCCGCGGGCTTCGCATCGTCCACGACCAAGACCTCGGCTGGGACGTCGACTATCCCGACGACCTCGACGAATCGATCTTGCTTCCAAAGGAACTCGCATGACCATCACGACCGACATCGCCACACCGCCACGGGTGCTTGCCATCTCAGCCCACCCTGACGACAGCGAACTCCAAGCCGGCGGCACGCTCGCCAAATGGGCCGCCGACGGCTGCGAAGTCAGCATCGTTGTATGCACCGACGGTTCGAAAGGCACCTGGGACGTCAACGCCGACCTGCCCACCCTCGTCGCGACCCGCCAGGCAGAACAGCGCAACGCCGCAACGGCGCTCGGAGCGACCGGCACCGTCGGGTTCTGCGGCTGGGTCGACGGCGAACTCGAACAAACTCGAGACAACGTCCGCACCCTCACCGAGTGGATCCGCAAACTCACGCCGTCGATCGTCATCACCCACGACCCGTGGAAGCGCTACCGCCTGCACCCCGATCATCGCAATGCCGGATTCCTCGTCACCGACGCCGTCGTCGCTGCCCGAGACCCGCATTTCTTCCCCGACCTCGGCCCGCACCATCGCCCCGACGAGCTGTGGTTCTTCGAAGCCGACGAGCCGAACCACGTCGAACACGTCGACGGATGGCTCGAAACCAAGATCGATGCACTCGAACGCCACGTGAGCCAGCTCGAGTCGACCATGGGCTTCCTTGACGACGACGCCGAAGGCCGCGCCCGGTTCCGGGCCGACATCCACGAACGTGCCGTGGCATTCGCTGCGCTTGCGGGCACCGGGCCCGCCGAGGGCTTCGCCCGGCTCACCGACCTGTAGCCAACGCCGTAGGCGGGGCGGTCCGGACGAAAACAGCGATGGAGGCCCCGGAGGGCCTCCATCGAAGCGGGATTCAGGTGGCGGGTACCTGTCCTCCCGTGTGCGGGCCGAAGCCCGCTTCCAGAAGCTGGGTGGCGGGAACCCATGTGCTTCAGGATCTTTACGCCGGGGTAGGCGCATCCCTATCGACGCAGAAGCCGCCGAGGTTGTCGCGAAGTTTGCGAAGAAACTCTGCGAACCTCGACGGCCCTGCGAACGTTCAGTCCAGGGCGTGGTGCCCCGTACCGGCTAATCAGCCGTTGGTGTTCTCAACTGCGTTGCCGAAGCGGTTGTACACCGATGGCCAGAAGCGGTCACGTGCGGCCCAGATGCCACCGATGCCGTACTTGATGACGAGGATGCCAGCAAGCGAGGTCATGACGATCTGGAACAGCGTGTCAACGATGTTGCCAGCAATCTCGACCTGGTCGAGAGCAGCCATACCACCGATGAACCAGACACCTGCGAAGGCGGCGGTTGCGGCAGCGTTGCCCCACGACTGTTGAGCCGTAGCACCGGAGACGAGGCCCCGGACGAAGTTGGCAATGGCGCCCGTCACGAAGACGATGATCAGACCAACGAACAGCTTGGGCAGCCAGCTGACCAAGTCGTCAATCAGCGTCTGCAGTGCTTCGAGGCCGAGGGTTTCGACCGTCAGCTGGATGACGATGAACATCGCGATCCAGTAGATGATCTTGGCAAGGAACACGCCGGCGTCAGGGAATCCAGCCCGTTCCAGGGGGCCACCGAGGCCGCTGCGATCGACGAGCGAATCGACGTTCGCACGCTGCAGTACCTTGGCGACAAGTTTGAAGATGAACTTCGCAATGAAGCGGCCGATCAAGAAGATCAACAGAGCGCCGATGAGATTCGGCAAGAAGCTGCCGATCCCATTCATCGTCTCTGAGACGCTGTCAAGAAGTCGATCGCTGAATGATTGTGCGAGCATTTGGGTCATAGTTGTTTCCTCCACGCGGTGCGGTGTGTATGTTCAGACGCAGGTCATCGCAACAATGTCGCGGTGATGGAACAAATAGTTCCCCTACGTCTTTGAGAGGCAACCGCTGATGCCGGCCTCCACACTATTCCCAATTCCGACGCGAGCCATGCTGGACACGCGTCCCTTCGGCAGAATTTTTCAAGACCTGCTCGGGATTGCCGACGTGCGAGTGCCGCGGCAGCTCATCGAAGCAACGCTGCATGCGATGCGTAGTGCCGCCCCCGATCACGAGAGCGCCGCTGCCACGACTGGCATCGCTGCGACATCGGCTGCCATGGCCGGTTCGGTCAGTGCGGCTGCTACCGACGACCGCGAGTCGCGCGAGTCGACAGACCCGATCGATCCCGACGACCCCGACGCTCCTCGCCCCAAAGGTCCGTTCGATCCCGGCGTCGTCTCGATGGAAGATCTCATCCGAGAACATAGCGACGCTGTCTACCGAGTTGCCCTGTCGGTCACCCGAGACCCGATCCTGGCCGAGGACGTCAGCCAAGACGCACTCATCAAGGCTTGGCAGGCACTCCCCTCGTTCCGCGGCGACTCGCCGCTCCGCAACTGGGTGCTGCGCATTACGCACAACACGGCCATCTCGACACTGCGCAAACGCCGCGACGAGCTTCGCGAGCCTGACCAGCTCCCCGAACGGGTCGTGCACGGCTCGGTTGAGTCGGCGGTCCAAGACCGTCTGGCGCTCGGCCGCTTCGAAGAGGCCCTCGCCGACCTCGACGAGCTCTCCCGCTCCATCGTTGTGCTTCGCGAAGTCGAAGGCCTCAGCTACTCAGAACTCTGCGACGTTCTCGACCTGCCAATGCCAACGATCAAGACCCGCCTATTGCGAGCGCGCCGACAGTTGGCTCACGCTCTGGAAGGATGGCAGCCGTGAGAGTCGGCCACCCTTCACTGCGGCGTCTCCAACGATGGCTCGACGGCGAAGAAGACGGACTCGACCGTCACCTCGAAACCTGTGAACGCTGCGCGAGCCGCATCGAATCACTGGCGCTCGAAGAGTCCACCCTGCTGCAGCCACTGCTCGAGGTGCTCACTCCCCCCGAAGAACTGACGAGCCGACTCCGTGGCGGCATCGACGAACGCATGCGGTCCCGCGAGGACCTCACATTGCTAAGCGAACTTTTCGGCCTGCCCATCCGGGCGGCCCGAGTCATGTCAACAACCAGTCAAGGGGAAACATAAGTGGATTGGCTATGGGCGGGAGTGGCGGTCGTTGCGGGCTTTGTGGTCGGCACGGTCGTATCGCGAGCGCTGAAACAGATCTTCGAGAGCCGCAAAGGCCGCACAGCACAGCTAGCACCGGCGGTTGCCAGCCTGAGCTTCTCGCTCATCTTGGTGATCGGCCTGCTGGTTGCGCTCGGCTTCGTGCAACCCGAGTCCCTTGAGAAGCTCCGCGACGACACGATCGAGTATCTCCCTCGAGCACTGTCTGCGTTGATCGTGGTCATTCTCGGTGGCGTCGTCGGCACGATCGCGTCGACCGCAACACGAGAGTCACTCGGACGGTCCATGGGCCGAGCCGGTGAGAAGATCCCCACGGTCGTCAAAGGCATCATCACCGCCTTCTCGGCGATCCTGGCCGCGTCACAGCTCGGCATCGACACCACGGTGATCAACATTGTGGTCGCCGGCGGCATCTTCGGCATGGCTCTCGCCTTCGCCCTCGTCATCGGCATGGGGTCACGCCCGGTCGCCACCGAGATTGCAAGCGGGCGTGCGGTGCGCCGCATGATCGTGCCTGGTGACCATGTTCGCACCGAGGCTCTCAGCGGCACGGTTGTGACCTTGCACCCCACCGCTGCGGAGCTTGAGATCGAGGGCGAGCACCAACTGGTGCCCTACACCCATCTGCATGGTCCACTCACGATCACCCACCCGCAGCACTGATCAACAAAGCGACGCAACCACAGCGGTTGCGTCGCTGGGGCGGGCTTGCGTAGCCGGCCGTCAACCACATGTAGCCGGGCCTGGAGCGAGGGCCGGGCATGAGCGATCCTTGTCTGGTCCCCTCCGGGCGCATTTGATTCGGGTTGTCCAGTGATGGTGTTGGTGCGCTGAGCCCCTGAGATCAGTTCAATGACGATGCGGTCTGAACGGTCACGCCATGACGGTGTGGCAGGAAGGACCATCGATGTCAAAGAGGCGCCGGGGGTGGCCGGCGCCCCACAGCAGAGAGCGCGCGGCGGGGCCCGGGCCCTGCGAGAGGGGAGGCGCGGCGGTCCCCGGTCCCTGTCCTGTTCGTACCTTGCAGGGGCCGGGGATTTTCTGTGCACTCTTGATCCAGATCAAGGCGGCAAGGCCCTGTCCCGTTCAGGGTAGGCG
>CAZEMU010000115.1:12635-13256 GCA_964513315.1 uncultured Acidimicrobiaceae bacterium
TTTTAACTACCCCGCCTTGCGGGTGTGGCTGTATGCCCCATCTTTGTCAACGCGGCGCGGGGGTGCGCGGGCGCACAACATCAGAGAGCTCGCTGAGGGCCACTGACCCCAAAGCAGCGTCGCAAGATGGTGCGCAAGCATGCTCCGAACCGCACACCCACGCCATCCAAGCGCCGTCAATGCATCCGGCTACGCCGCCAGCGCCGCTGGGGCGCCGACCAGATCGGCCACGAAGTCGGTCTGGCCGCGTCGACAGTGCAGAACATTCTCCATGCTGTCGGCATGGGTCGTCTCGATAGTGGTGATCGAGCAACCGCGGAACCAGTGGTGCGGTATCAGCGGGATCGTCCTGGTGAGCTGATCCACGTTGATATCGAGAAGATCGCAGCGATCCCTGATGGTGGCGGCTCGCGCACTGACGGCCGAGCCAACACCACCCGCCAAGGTGGCGGCTATTGCTACATCCATTCCGCTCTCGATGACCGCACCCGCATCGTCTACTCAGAAACACCAGATCGCCGCAATCAAGGTGAAAAAGGACCCGCCCGACGCGTACAACGTAGGCGTCGGGGTCCTCCGGCATCGGCGCCCATGTTGGGGGCGATGTTGGGGGCGATTTTG
>CAZEMU010000116.1:0-13017 GCA_964513315.1 uncultured Acidimicrobiaceae bacterium
GCGCAACGATTGACAGATCAAACAAGCGTGGCCGTCAGGCCTTCCTGTTCCAGGGCGGCTTCGAGCCGGGGCGAGGCTGTGGTCAGAAGGACGGTTGCGCTGAGCCGCTTCGCAGCGGCAAGCGCCTCGATGGACAACAAGTTGAGCTGATGGCGCTCTCGTAGGGTCGCGATGGTTGGACCGAGCTCTCGCAGACTGAGCAAGCCGATGTGGTCAGGCAGCGCGAGCACTGCGGCTATTGCAGCCGCCCGAGCAGGTTCGGGAAGTGCTGCGATCGGGGCGGACAGTTGCCCGGTGCTGGGTCGGTTGGCCGCCACGACGGCCTGGCAGAGGCGCACGTACCAAAGGCCGGTCGTGTACACGCGATCACTGACGACGAGATCGCCGCGAAAGATCCGGCTGAGTGCTTGGTCGTCAACGAGGACGATGGTCACTCGGCGGCAAGTTCGCGGTCACCGAATCCCGTTGCCGCAGCGGCCCACACGTCGTCGGTGATTGCTCCCAGGAGCTCGTGGCGGAGCTGATCGACGCCTTGGGGGACGATGACCAGCGCATCGCCGAGGTCGAGATACCCAACGCGGCCGCCGTCGTCGAGGCTCCAGCGATGGCGGGCGGCAGCAGGAAGGCTCATCTGGCCCCGCTCGGATACTCGGAGATCGCCGGTCGGTTGCATGTCGACAACATTACAAGGCGAATCGACATCGCGCCTTGTAACTGGGAGGACTGGGTGTATCTGCATGCCGCAAATCTCCCACTGGGGTACGACAACACAAGGTCCGCGCCTGGCTCGACAACCAAGGCCAAGCCCCCTCGCCCCACATCCTGAGCCAACGTCTGCCAAAACACACAACGCCCCCGCGCGAGGCGGGGGCGTTGTCAGATTGATTGGCCGCAAGTCCCGAGGGCTACTCCTCTTCGGAAGTGTCCATCTCTTCGGAGGTGTCTTCGGCGTCCGCGGTCAGCGCAGCGATCGGACCGACCTCTTCGCTGTCGATGACGCCGTCGGCGTTGTTGTCGGTCGCACCGTGCATGCCGAAGCCGAGTGGGCCTTCGAGCACATCTTCGGTGACACGCAGGTTCGTTGGCTTGAGCGCCACGGCGGTTGCCTTGGCTTCGCCAGCCTCGATGGCTTCGAGGAGGTGCATCGAGATGTCGGCCACGAGGACCTCGTCTTCTTCGACGCCTTCGCCCTTGATGCCATCATCGATCATCACGTAACAGAACGGGCATGCCGTCGCGATGCGTGACGCACCGGTTTCGAGCAGTTCCTGGGAACGCTCGACGTTGACCTGCTTGCCGATGTGTTCTTCCATCCACATGCGAGCGCCACCGGCGCCACAGCACATGCCCTTGGTGCCGTTGCGGCCAGCTTCGACGACTTCGATGCCGCCGATCGAGCCGACCACGTTGCGAGGCGCCAGGTAGACGTCGTTGTGGCGACCCAGGTAGCAGCTGTCGTGGTAGACGAGTCGGTCCTCAAGCGTTGCGTTCGAGACGTCGAGCTTGCCTTCGTCGATGAGGACCTCGAGCAGCTGGCTGTGGTGGATCACTTCGTAGTGACCGCCGAGCTGCGGGTACTCGTTGGCGAGCGTGTTGAAGCAGTGTGGGCACTGGGTGACGATCTTCTTGACGCCCATCGAGTTCAGCGTCTCGATGTTCTGCATCGCCAGCATCTGGAAGATGTACTCGTTGCCGGAGCGGCGAGCCGGGTCACCGGTGCACATCTCGGACGGGCCGAGGATGGCGAACGTGACGCCCGAACGCTGCATGAGCTTCGAGAACGCCTGGCTGACCTTCTTGTTCTTGTCGTCGAACGAACCAGCGCAGCCGACCCAGTACAGGAATTCGGCGTTCATTGGATCGCCGCCTTCGAGGATCTCGATGCCCTCGAACTCTTGGGCCCAATCGGCGCGTTCGCCCTGGCCCATGCCCCACGGGTTGCCCTGGTTTTCCATGGCCCGGTAGGCGTTGCCGAGTTCGGTCGGGAAGTCGCTCTCCATCAGGGACAGGTAGCGGCGCATGTCGAGGATCTTGTCGAGGATCTCGATGTTGACCGGACAGTTCTCGTCGCAGGCCTTGCAGGTCGTGCAGGCCCAAATCTCTTCGCTGGTGATGCGGTCGAAGACGTTGTTCGGCTCAACCAGGATGTTGCCGGGCTCGTTGGCCACAGCGATTTCCTTGTCGACGCCGATCGGAGGCGACACGGCGGGCGTGCCCGAGCGGGCCATGACTTCGCCGGTCTTGAGCACGATCTCGCGCGGGTCAAGCGGCTTGCCGGTGGCATGCGCCGGGCAGACGGCAGTGCAACGGCCGCACATGGTGCAGGCGTCGGTGTCCATCAGCTGCTTCCAGGTGAAGTCCTCGATGGTGGCGGCACCGAACGATTCGAGCTCGGTCTCCATCAGGTTCGGCATCGGCTTCATCGCACCCTTGGGGCGTTCGCGATCCTTGAGGTACATGTTCGCCGGCGACGTGACCATGTGACGCAGCATCGTGGTCGGCAGGATCAGCAAGAACAGAGCGAAGCTGATGACGTGGGCGATCCACCAGGCCTGGTGCCAGCCGGACAGGTTGCCCATGCCGTCGACCATCTGTGCGAGCGGGTAGCCGATGAAGCTCCACTGCTCGAAGTCAGGGTTGCCGTCGAGGGCGATGCGGAATGCTTCGGCACCGAAACCGCTGATCGCAATGGCGAGCAGCGTGCCGAGGATCACGAAGTGTTCGGGCTTGTTCTTGATGCGGATCCGGTACGGACGCATCGAGCGGGGACCGATGCGGCGACCGAGTGCCCACAACAGACCGAGCATGAAGATGAGGCCAGCAGCGTCGCCAACCGCGCTGTATCCCTTGTAGACGCCGCCCTTGAGGAACTTGAGCGACTCGGGAAGCTGATGGTCGATCTCGAGGGTGGTCGTGACGGCCATCAAGATGAGGAAGCCGAAGTAGATCATCGAGTGCATGATTCCGGCGACCGGATCACGCATGAGGGTCTGCATGTACAGACCGGCACGCATGTCTTCCATGCGCTTCTTGAAGTTCTTCGGCGTGGTGGTCCGCTTCTCGGGACCGCCTCGTTGCCAGTTCTTGACCCGGAACGACAGCTGGAAGCCGCAGTAGATCAGGAGCACCGGAATGAGGGTGTAGAAGATCGCCTTGATGGCGTTCGGGATGTTCCCAAACACCTCGCGGGTGATCGCACCTTCTTCGTGGTGAAATTCGAACACCGCCGCGGCAATGCCGGAGACGGCCGTGATCAGGGCGATAACGCCCCAGAACACGATGATCATGTGGTTTGGTCGAGCCCCGCGCGATGGCGTCACGTCGGGTTCAACCGCTTCAGCGGTCTGCGTTCCCATCGGCGCTGATGGTAGTTCTCTCGTGGCCGGTCCCCGTAGTGAACGACAGCAAACTTCCGTCATCTTGTTTGTGGGGGCCGCTCGCACACCGCGTCGGCGGTGCCCAACTCGAAGGGGTCGGGTTTGGTTCTGCTGTCGTCGATGGTCGACGGTGGAGCCATGAGCGCACCTGAACTTGTCCCACTCGCCACGCTGTCGGCCACGCTTGGTTCGTCGCTTCGGATCAAGAACGGCCCGGTTGGCACTCGGGTCGTCGCTGAAGTCACTGGCGTCACGATCACGGGTGAGCGGCTCAACGCAACGCTCGCCAGCCCGACGTCGGCTGACTGGCTGACGGTGAGCCCCGACGGCACGATGGGCACCCTCGACGTGCGGGCGACCCTCAAGACCGACGACGACGAGATCATTCACGTCGAGTACTCGGGTCGCATTGACTTCGCGACCAGCACGGCCGTCAGTGCGCCGCTGTTCCAGGCCGGCGAGAAGTACGACTGGCTCAACCGGATCCAGGCCGTGGGTATCGGCAAGGCGCAAGAAGGCGGGATCGTCTACGAGCTCTACGAGGTCCGACCCGGCTAGATCGCCAGGTGACCGCCGTCACCGCCGATCCGTCGTGTGCGTTACAGAAGGTTGTCCGCTGAGACGTCATGGTCAGACGTACCGGGCGCTATTCCGATAGCGCCTGGCACGGAGACAACTCAAGGTGGACACATGACAGCGGACAACTCTCGCGTGAGCGGCGCGTTCGATTCCCAAGACCGTGGGACACACACGGTCGTTACAGGCGCAACCGGATTCGTTGGCGGCGAACTCGTCAAGCACCTCTTGCTTACGAGCGACCGAATGCTGGTGTGCCCCGTGCGCGCCGACTCGACCGAGCACGCGCAGCGCCGCGGCGCCGGCCGCCTGGCCGAACTGCTCGGCGCAGACGCCGCCGAGCTCGGCCAGCGAGTCTCCTGGATTCGCGGCGACCTCGAAGAAGCTCACCTGGGATGGTCGACGACCACGTGGGAACGCATTGCTGCTTCGTGCGACGAGATCTTCCACTGCGCCGCGTCGATCACGTTCGACCTGCCGCTGGCCGAAGCCCACGCCATCAATGTCGACGGCACCCGCCGGATTCATGAGCTCGCCGTCGCAGCTGCGGCCAAGCGATCGTTCCGCCGCTTCCACCATGTGAGCACCGCCTATGTGTCCGGCGTCGTTGGCGGACGCGTCGACGCCGACCACTTGCCCGCCGATCGAGCTGGCAACTTCCGCAACACCTACGAGCGGACCAAGGCCCGGGCCGAACGATGGCTGCGGTCGGTCGCCAGCACCGAGGTGCCGGTCACGATCCATCGACCGTCGATCGTCGCCGGGTCGACTCGCACCGGCGAAACCTCGAACTGGAACGTCCTCTACGTGCCAATGAAGATGGTCGCCCGCGGCGTGTTGCCCGTGTTCTCGGCCGGACGCACGCAGCACGTCGATGCGATCGGCGTCGACTTCGTGGTCGAAGCGATGGCGGTCTTCGCCGAACTCGACGAGGGCGCGCTGGTCGCCCACCACCTGACGGCAGGCCGAAGCGCCCTCACGGTCGATCACGTCATCGGCGGCACCACCGTGGCGGCCCAGGCCAATGGCGGCGAACCGTCGGACACGAAGATGTTGGCGATCTGGAAGTGGAACGCACTCGTCGCTGCAATCAACCTCGGCGCCCGACTTCCGAAGCAGGCCGGCAAGATCGGCCGCCGCGCTCGCCTGATGCGCCGCGGCCTCGGCAGCTGCTCGGTCTATATCCCTTACACCCGAGTAGCGACCGTCTTCGATGCCGACGAAGAGCACCGCACGCTCGCCGACTACGGCGTCACGATGCCGCCCGCCGCCGTCTACTTCGACCGGGTCGTGCGCTACGCACTCGCCGCCGACTTCGGCAAGCGAGACGTTGACCTCGCCGAACTCGGCTACTCGGATCAGCCGATCCGTGCTGAGGTGGCGGATGGTGCTGCGCTGGTGACGGCATGAGCCCGGTGCAAAACGCGGCGCCGTTCATGTCGACAAACCGGCGGCCCGCGCAACGCGGCACGCACGCCGCGCACCATGTGGTTCGCCACTCGACGGCGGCGCAGGCAGACACCGTGCGGATTGCTGGCGATCGAACCGACGAGGCCGCGTCGGGCGGTCCGATGTGGACGATCCTGCTCAGCTCGGTCGCCGTCTTCTTGATCGCGCTCGAGATCACCATCATCTCGGTTGCGCTGCCCGACATCGAGGCCGCATTCCCCGAGAGCTCGCGTGCGACGGTCTCGTGGATCTTCACGTCGTACAACATCGGCGTCGCCTCGCTCATGCTGATCGCCGGCTGGACGGCCGAACGCATCGGCCGTCGCCGCATCTTCTTGCTCGGCCTCGCCGTGTTCACCCTCGGCTCCGTGCTCAGCGGCGTTGCCCCTTCGATGGCCGTGTTGCTTGGCGGCCGAGTCGTGCAAGCGATCGGCGGCGCCATGTTGTTGCCCGCGTCGCTCGCACTGATCCTCCACGGCGTTGACGACGATCGCCGCGACGCTGCGATCGGCATCTGGGGAGCGATGGCGGGTCTGGCTGCCGCCATTGGTCCAACGGCTGGTGCGCTGCTCATCGATGTGGCCGGCTGGCGCTGGGTGTTCCTCCTCAACGTGCCGATCGGTATCGCCGCATTGGTGATCGCCCCTCGTCGCCTGACCGAGAGCAACGACCCCGACGCACCGACCTCGGTCGACGTGCTTGCCCCACCACTCGGCGCCCTCGGCGTCGGCGCAGCCGTACTCGCCATCACTGCGGCTGGCGTTCGTGGCGCCAGCGATCCAATCGTGCTCGGCGCAGCCGGTGCGGCGGTCGTGTTGCTCGCCGCGTTCGTGACTCGCACCCGGCGCCACTCCAACCCGCTCTTCCCGGTTGATGTGGCTCGCCTGCCGAGTTACCGCACCGGTGCGATCGGCACGTTGTTCTTCGGTGCTGGGTTCGCCGGCTGGCTTGTGCTGGCCCCCACGTTCCTGGTGACGGTGCACGACTACGACGTGCTTGGCGCGGGCCTGGCCATCGCGCCAGCGCCGATCGCCATGGCCATCACGGCCGGTCCTGCTGGCAAGCTCTGCGCCCGGTTCGGCTATCGCCGAGTCATCACCGCCGGCGCCCTCCTCGGCGTTGCCGCTATCGCGACATGGCTCATCACGCTCGACGAAGCCAGCAGCTACGTGTCCGGGTTCTTGCCCGGCGCAATCCTGCTCGGCATTTCGGTCGGCATCGGCTTCCCGATGCTCACCGCAGCGTCGATGCGTGACGTGCCCGAGCATCGCTACGCCGTCGCCGCTGCCGGCAACACGACGATCCGACAGGTCGCCATCGCCATCGGCATCTCCGTTGCCGTCGCCATCGTCGGCGCCGAAGCAGCTGCGGAAACGACCAGCGAGCTCGCCGACTTCCAAGCCAGCTGGATCGTGTGCGGTGTGTTCTTCGCGCTGACTGCCGCGGTCATGGCCACCAGCTACCGAGAGACCGCCTCTACGACCTCGAGCCCAGCCGACGTCAGCACAACCGACACCGTCACGCTTCCCGCAACTTCTCAGGAGACAACCGCATGACTCGTTCCTCTCGTATCAGCGCCGACTTCGGCTACCAGCTCGGCCTCATCTCCTTCACCCGAGCGTCCTCGATCTTGCGCAACCCACAGTGGCTGCCCTCGGTGTCGGCCCGACGTCTACCTCGGGCAACCGGCGTGCTGACCGGCGGCCTGCTTGGCGCGCCGCTCGGCATGTATGAAAAGGTCCGCCACGGACGTCGCATCGCTGACCACGACATCGGCGAAGCGCCGGTGTTCATCGTCGGCCACTGGCGCAGCGGCACCACACACCTCCACAACCTGATGAGCCAGGACGAGCAGTTCGGCTGTGTTCGCATGGCCCAGGCGCTCGCCCCCGACTGCTCGATCTCGACGTCGGGCTGGCTGCCGCAACTGTTCGATCGGGTCTTCCCTCGCAAGCGCCCGATGGACAACCTGACCTGGCCGATGGACGCGCCCCAAGAAGAAGAGATCCCGCTGGCCAAGATGACGCCGTACTCGTGGTACTTGCAGTTCTTGTTCCCCGATCGTGCGCTCGACATGTTCAAGCTCGGCGTGATGTTCGACGGCGCACCGGCACGAGCCCGTCGCGAGTTCGAGCGGAAGTACCGCCACATCCTCAAGGTCGCGTCGATGCACGACGGCGGCCGCCGCCTCTTGCTGAAGAACCCGGTCAACACCGCGCGGATCCCCGTGCTGCTCGACATGTTCCCGAACGCAAAGTTCGTCGCGATCCACCGATCACCGCACGAGGTGTTCCCCTCCGCGATCAACCTGCACCGCAAGATCCTCGGGCTGACTTCGTTCCAGGAGTTCGACGAGGAACTGATCGAGAAGAACGTCCTCGAGATCTACGAGCTCGTGATGGCTGCCTATCTGCGTGACCGCGAGCTGATCCCCGAAGAGAACCTGGTCGAGGTCGCCTATGCCGATCTCGATGTCGATCCGATGGGCGTCGTTGGCGGCATCTATCGCGACCTGGGACTCGACGGATGGGACGCCGCTCGCCAGCCGATCGCCGACTACGTCGAGAGCCAGCGGAACTACAAGAAGAACGGCTTCCGCATCAGCGACCGCGCCGCCGAGCTCGTGAACACCCGCTGGGGATTCGCGCTCAAGGCCCTCGGGTACGAACCCCATCCAGTGGCGGCCTGACCGACTCGGTAACTCCGTGGCGAGGTAGGAGCGATGACTAGTCTTCGGCGATGGCGAAGGAGACATCGCGAGTCTTGCGGGTTGTGGCAATGGCGTTCGTAGCAGCACTGCTGATGCTCGGCCTGGCCGACGACGGTGATGCACAAGGCTCGTCGACGCTGACCATCACCAAACAAGTCGAAGGTGCGGTGGCGGACGAGACTTTCCCGGTTCATGTCGACATGTTTGCGACCAACGAACGTGTTGATGTTGACCTGACGCCTGGGACACCCGTCACGGTCGACGTTGTTCCGGGCGAGATCTCGATCTTCGAGCCGGTGCCGGTCGGATGGAGGTTCGGCAGTCTTGTATGCACCGGCCCCGACCCGTTCGTCCCGGTCAACTTCCAACCGGCAGAGCCGGGCGAAGTCGTCGGTGGGATCGTGATGACGCTTCCTGAGGGCATCGCCGTCGAGTGCGTGCTCACGAACATCGCCGCACCGACGGGAACGATCGAGGTGAGGGCGATCGTCGACGGCGAGAATCCCGACGCAGCCGCCGTGCATCAAATTGCGGTGGAACCGGTGTCGCCGCAGTCCCTCCTGGCAGGCGAAACGATCGATGTTGAGACCAATGCGGGCCCGGCGTTCGTGAATGCGCTTCCGGCCGACGGATTCGGCACCTTCTTCATCGACTGCGGCGACGCCGTGGTGCTCTCCAGGTTCGGCGCTGGCGTGCAAGTTGAGGTCCCAGCCAATGGTGTGGTTGCGTGCACGGCCATCCTGGTTGGCGCGCCTGTCGCAAACCTCACGATCCAAAAGCTGACCGAGCAGGACGCGGACGATCTGCAGTTCCCCTTCAGCCTTGGTGCGTTCGAGTTCGACCTTGCGCCGTCCTTCGCGCCTGGATTCGGCGGTATCCAGCTCGCGCTTGGGCCTGGCCCCTACGAGATCGTCGAGCTGCCGACCGAAGGCTGGTTCTTGCAGTCGTCGGGCTGCAGCGGTTTCGGCGTCGAGTTGATCGACCAAGGTGTTCGCATCACCCCGGAACAAGATCAAGACGTGACGTGCACCTTCATCAACGCGCTTGTCAGCGAGGCGCCTGAGCTCGGCGACGCGAACTGCGATGGCCTCGTCGACATCGTCGACGCGTTGGTGATCGCGCAGTATGAGACGAGAGTGCGTGCCCTCGTGCAGCAATGCCCACTTGGCGATGCCGCGAGTGAGTTGTTTGAGCCGGCTGCCGATGTGGATGACAGTGGCGCGATCGACATCATCGATGCGCTCGTCGTCGCACGTTGCACCGCTGGTCTCCCCGCTCCGCTCTGCCCTGACAACTGACCCGAACCGCACGTTGCGGTTCGCCGCATAGGCACAACTCAGGCGGTCGAGTGGCCGACCCAGGTCGCGTACATGTTGGCGTAGTAGCCCCCTTGGGCAACCAGCTCGTCGTGGGAACCGAGCTCGACGATCGCGCCGCCGTCGACGACCGCGATGCGGTCCGCCTTCATCGCCGTCGCAAGACGGTGGGCGATGATGATCGCGGTGCGGCCCTCGAGCAGCGCATCGAGGGCTTGCTCGACCCGAGCCTCGGACTGCAGGTCGAGGTTCGACGTCGCCTCGTCGAGCACGAGCACCCGGGGACGCGCCAAGAACGCACGGGCCAACGCGAGCAGCTGACGCTCGCCGGCAGAAAGCGACGAGCCGCGTTCATGGACCGGCGTGTCGATCGACTGGGGGAGCGCGCTGACCAGATCATCGATGCCAGTCGCGGCGAGTGCTTCCCAGACCTCGACATCGGTCGCGTCGGGGCGAGCGAACGCAACGTTGTCGCGCACTGTGCCCGCAAACAGGAACGGCTCTTGCGGAACGACGCCGAGTTGGCGGCGCAGTGACTCGATCGTCACCGTGCTCAGGTCATGGCCATCGATCAGCACCTGCCCGAGCTGCGGGTCATAGAAGCGGGTGATCAGCTTGGCGATCGTCGACTTGCCCGCACCGGTCGGCCCGACCACGGCGATCGATTCGCCCGCTTCGAGCGAGAGCGAAACACCGGACAGCACCGGCGTCTCCGGGTCGTACCCAAACGTCACGTCGCGCAACTCGATCGCACCATCGATCTGCGGAAGCGGAGCCGCACCCGGTTGCTCGGGAACGGACGGTTCGGCTTCGAGCAGCTCGCGCAGTTTGGCGACGGCGGCCTGGCCCGACTGGTAACCGTTGTAGAGCTGGGTCAGCGTCTGGATCGGTGCGAAGAACGCAGTGAGATAGAGCAGGAACGCGGTGAGCTCACCGATCTCGAGATCACCGTTGATCACCCGACGGCCGCCGATGATCAGCACGGCGGCCTGGGCGGCCAGCGCGATCGCTTCGGTGCCTGGCGTATAGATCGACGCAGCCCGAATCGCGGCGAGGTTCGCATCTTTGTGATCGCCAACGACATTGGTGTGATGCACCGTGTTGTGGCGACGGCGGTTGTGGGCGGCGATGATCCGGATCCCGGCCAAGCTCTCGGACAGGTCCGAAAGCACGGCGGCGATCCGGTCACGCACCAGGCCGTACGAGGCATCGGAGCGCTTCCGGAACCAGTTGCTCAGTATGAGCGTGATCGGCACGACCAACAGCAGCGTCACCGCGCCAAGCCACAGGTCCATGAACAGCAACACGATCGTGATCACCGCGAGGGTGAGCGCCTGGACCGCGAACGAAACGAGGCCTTCCTGGAACAGCTGCGACAGGGCCTCGATGTCGCTCGTCATCCGGGTCATCAAGACGCCGGCCTTTTCGTCGGTGTAGAAGTCGAGCGACTGCCGCTGCAGATGACTGAACACCCGGACTCGCAGCGCCCGGGTCAGGTCTTCGCCAAGCGTGCCCGTGTACCGCAACCGAATGCGGCTGTTGATCGCGCTGATCGCGATGAACAGTAAATAGAGCATCGCGACGGTGACGAGCACGCCGCGGTTGCCAGCGACGATGCCGTCATCGATACCGATCTGAGTCAGCAGCGGTCCGGCTTGGGCCGCGGCGCTTTCGAGAATCACCAGGCCGAGCGCGCCGAGCAGACGCCAACGGTGCGGCCACAGGAACGAACGCAACGTGAACGGTGGTTCGTTCGGATGCAGATGGCTGAACTCGATCTCGGGATCGGGATGATCGGGTTCGCGATCGAGCACCGCGTCGACAGCATCTTGGAGATGGCCGGGCACACCCGCATGCGGAAGACCCGCGGCACGCGCCGCACTCGACGAGTTCGCGCCGCCGAAACCAACCGGAGGACCAAAGCTCATGTCGGCCTCCCAGGCTGTGGCGCAGCAGTCGCGTCGGGCGCATCTGCTTCGGACAGGATCTGCACATACCGAGGCTCAGACTCAAGCAACTCGCTGTGGGTCCCCGACGCGACGATCTGGCCGTCTTCGAGCAAGAGCACCCGGTCGGCCAGGGCGATGGTCGACAGCCGGTGCGCAATCAGAATGGTCGTGCGGTCCTCGAGCAAGTGATGCAGGGCGTCGTGGATGCGAGCCTCGACCGTCACGTCGATCGCACTCGTTGCATCGTCGAGCACCAAGATCGGCGGTCGCTCCAGCAGCGTGCGAGCGATCGCAATCCGCTGACGCTGTCCGCCCGACAACGTGTAGCCCCGTTCGCCAACCACGGTGTCGTATTGAGCATCGAGCTCGGTGATGAAGTCGTGCGCCTGCGCGGCAGTTGCGGCTTCGATCACCGCATCGATCGGCGCGTGTGGTCGGCCGTAGGCGATGTTGTCGCGAACCGACGACGAGAACAGGAACGGCTCGTCGAAGACCAGCCCGATGTGATGGCGCAAGCTGGCAACCGTCAACGATTCGATGCGGTGCCCATCGATCAAGATCTCGCCGCTATCCAACTCATAGAAGCGGGCCAGCAGCCGGGCGATCGTCGACTTGCCGCTGCCCGTGCGCCCGACGATCGCAACCGTCTCGCCCGGCTCGACCGTCAGGTTCAATCCCTGCAGCACCGCTTCGCGGTCATTGCCCGATCCGTTGCGATCCGAAGTGGCGGCGTGCGGGTACGCAAACGTGACGTCGCGGAACTCGATGCGCCCCTCGGGCGACGCGAGGTCGACGGCGTCGGGCGCATCGTCGATCGTGATCGGCTCGTCCAGCACTGCATACACCCGGGTTGCAGCCGCGTTCGCCCGCTGCGCCTGCAGCAACAAGAACCCGAACATGCGGAACGGCGCCTGCAGCATCAGGACATAGGCGTTGAACGCGAACAACGTGCCGATCGAGACCTCGCCGTCGATGGCCAAGATGCCGCCGTACAGAAGCGTGGCCGCCATACCGATCCGAGGCAGTGCTTCGATCAGCGGGTTCCAATGGGCGCGCTGCTTGATGGCCTCGACGTTGGCCCAGCGCAGGTGATCGGCGGCCTTGCCAAGCAGGTTGACCTGGCGTTCCTCGGCGGCGAACGACTTCACCACACGGGTGCCGTTCACGTTCTCGTCGACGATCGTCGCGAGTTCGGCCTGACGCGCCTGGCCGACCCACGTCAGCGGGAACACGTTGTTCCGCAGCTTCTGACCAAACACGTAGACGCCCGGCAACGTCGACAACGCCACAAACGTGAGTGGCACGTGGATCGTCAACATGACGATGAACGCGAAGACGAACGCCAACACGCTCATCGACACCAGTGGCCCGAATGCGAGCAGCACCTGGATCGAACGAATGTCGCTGTTCGCTCGCGAGATCACTTCGCCGGACTGGGTGCGATCGAAGTAGCTGAACGGCAGCCGAGTCAGATGCCGGTAGAGCAGCGCCCGCAGATCGGTCTCGACGCCCCACGCGACTTGGAAGAGGGAGTAGCGATACGTCATCGAGGTGAGGAACCGGCCGACGCCGAGTCCGAGCAGCACGAACACCCAGCGCCACAGCCCGTCGCTGTCGCGAGCCTCGGCCGCGTCAATCGC
>CAZEMU010000117.1:0-4514 GCA_964513315.1 uncultured Acidimicrobiaceae bacterium
CGGCTTCCCACAGCTGACGCTCCCGCAGCTCGATTCGGGCTCGGAGTTCTTCGATTGCTGACGTGGTGCCTTCGAGCTTCAACACATCGGTTCCGCGATGCGGATCCGTGTACGTGCTCATTCGCCGCAACCGATGCTGACGATCATGACGACTCTGCGTCTTGTCCTTGTCGGCCCGTTGCTGCAACCAGTCGGATGCGATGCGCCGTCCGGCGTCGACACCGGCCTCGGCGACGGCGTCGATCAGTCCTTGATCACACGCCGCGGCTCCGTCGGACTTCGACGCGGCGTCTGCGATGGTGTCGGCTTGTTCGGATGACAGGCGTCCGGAGTTCATGTCGTCGACGAGTTTCGGGTTCTTCTTGACCGCCGCTGCCCGTCGGGCCGCACGGCGTGCAGCGGCCCGAGATCGAGCCCCACCCGCAGCAGCCCTGCGCCGCGTCGGTCGTTCGTCTTCGTCAGGCGCCATCTCGGCCGCCAACCGCTTCGCCTCGACTCCATCAAGGACCGAGCGCCAGCGGCGACAGGTCGACTGCAGCTCGCCTAGGCCAACGCGATCGAGCTCAGCAACGACAGCACGGAAGCGGGCGTCGAGATCGCCCAGTCCTGCTCCGTTTGTCGTCGTTGTTGCCATGCAATCAACTCTGACAGAGGGGTGTGACAATCTCGGCCCCTCAGAATCCTTTTCAGATTATTTCTTGGGTATTCACTATCTGTGGTGGCGCGTCACCGCTGCGGAAGTGAAGCGGTTGTAGGTGCGACCCCGGGAGGGGGAGGAAAGGGTCAGGCTTCGATAACGACGACGACGTCGCCGCCGCCAACGGAGTCGCCGACCGCAACGCGGACCTCGGTGACGGTGCCGGCGATGTCGGCGGCGATGTTGTTTTCCATCTTCATGGCCTCAAGCACGAGGACCGTGTCGCCAGCCTCGACGGCTTGGCCAACCTCGACCGCAACCTTGACGACCGTGCCCTGCATCGGGACCGCGACCTGGCCGTTGCCTCCGCCGCCACCGCCGCCGGCGGCGGCTCGACGGCGTGCCGGAGCAGCAGCGCCTGCACTGGCGACGCCGGCGGACTCTGGAACCCAGACCGACACGTCGAAGCGGCGGCCATTGACCTCGACCGGCACATCGCGACGAATACGAGGCCCCTCGTCGTCGTCGACCACAGGCGCAACCTCGGCTCGAACATCGCTCAGGTCGAGCGTCTCTTCGACCCACTTGGTCGAGTGGCGCATTGCAGCGAAATCTTCGTGCGCCAAGATGGCGACGTCCGCAGGAATCGTCGTGGCGACACCGTCGACGACGAGCTCGTCGAGCGCACGCAGCGTGCGACCGATCGCCGTCGGGCGATCGTGGCCCCAGCAGACCAGCTTGCCGACGAGGTTGTCGTAGAACTGGCTGATCTCGTCGCCCGAGTCGTAGCCGGTGTCGAATCGGGTGCCGAAGCCACCCGGCGCCTTGAGCGAACTGATCGTGCCCGGTGCAGGAAGGAAGGCGCCGCCAGCCGGATCCTCAGCATTGATGCGGACTTCGATTGCGTGGCCCTGAATCTCGATGTCGTCCTGGGTCATCCAGAGTTCTTCGCCGCTGGCGACACGCAGCTGCGCTTCGACCAGATCGATGCCGGTCACCAGCTCGGTGACCGGGTGCTCAACCTGCAGGCGAGTGTTCATCTCGAGGTAGTAGAAGCCGCCATCTTCGTAGAGGAACTCGACCGTGCCCGCGTTGACGTAGTCGCAGCCCTTGGCGACGGTGACTGCGGCTTCGCCCATTGCGGCGAGAATCTCGGGGTCGATGTCGGCAGCGGGGGCTTCTTCGATCAGCTTCTGGTGGCGACGCTGCGCCGAGCAGTCGCGGGTGCCGAGGTGGATGCAGTTGCCGTGCGCATCGGCGAGGACCTGGACTTCGACGTGGCGTGGCTGGTTGAGGTAGCGCTCGAGGTACAGCTCACCTCGGCCGAAGTAGTTGAGCGCTTCGCGGCTCGCGCCGTCGATCGCTGCGGCAATGTCGTCGCCTTCGTTGACGACCTTCATGCCTCGACCGCCACCGCCGAACGCGGCCTTGATGGCGACGGGGTAGCCATGCTCGGCGGCGAACGCCTCGACCTGCGATGGCTCGGTGACGGCATTGGTGTTGCCGGGCACGCCGCTCACGCCGACGTTCTCGGCGGCCGCGCGTGCAGAGAGCTTGTCGCCCATGACTTCGATGGCTTCGGGGCGTGGGCCGATGAAGGCCACGCCGGCCTCGGTCACGGCGCGCGCGAAGTCGGCGTTCTCGCTGAAGAAGCCGTAGCCCGGGTGGAGGCCGTCGGCGCCGCTCTCGGCCAAGGTCTCAAGGATCTTCTCGGTGTTGAGGTAGCTCTCGGCTGCGGTTTGCCCGCCGAGGGCATAGGCCTCGTCGGCCAGCCGCACATGCAGGGCGTCACGGTCGAGTTCGCTGTACACAGCGACCGAAGTCACGCCGAGATCTCGGCAAGCGCGGATCACACGAACTGCGATCTCGCCACGATTAGCTACCAGAACCTTGGAGAACACTGGCATAGCCTGCCAGATGTGGCACCTCATTCCGAACCCTCGAGCGCAGCATTTTTGCGCGACGCAGTTTCGGGCACGAGATTCGATCAGATCGGTTGGGTGGCCGAGACCGGTTCGACTAACGCCGACCTGCTGGAGCTGGCAGCTGAAGCGGCGCCGGAACAGGTTTTGGTGACCGATCTGCAGACCGCCGGTCGCGGTCGTCGAGATCGGGTCTGGACGGCGCCGAGCGAGTCCGGTGTGCTTATGTCGTTCTTGATCCGAGAACAACGCAGCGTCGGTCCGTTCTGGACGATCGGCACCGTGGCGCTCGCTGCTGCCGCGGTCATCTCGACGCTCACGGTTGTGCCGTGTCAGTTGAAGTGGCCGAACGACCTGCTCCTGGATGGCGCAAAGATGGCCGGCGTTCTCGCCCAGGGAACACATGGCGCCGTCATCGTCGGCATCGGTATAAATGCGAACTGGCGAGGCACCCGGCCTGACGGTGTGCCCGAGCATGCGACCTCGATCGACGAACACTTGTCGGCCGCTGCTCCCGGTGCGCCGCCGGCCGAGGTCGACCGGGTCGCCTTCGTTGGCGATGTCGTTCGTTGCGTCGACGAGCTTCTCTCCCTCGACGCACAGCGGCTTCGTGAGCGCTGGATCGCGGCCTCGGCGACGATCGGGCAACGGGTCCGCGTCGAATTCGACGGGGGAGATGCGGTCATTGGTACTGCTGTCGACGTCGGCCAAGACGGCGCCCTCGTGCTCGAGGGCCCTTCCGGTCGCACCGTCCATCACGTCGGCGATGTGGTGCACGCCCGCCCGGACTGAAGCTGCCTCGCTGCGCCGAGACGTTCGAGGCAACAGATTCCTTCCACGAAAACCCCGATTGGCACGCAACCGACGTCGTGTTGAGAGGGCGTTGCATTCCTTGTTCGCGCGTCTGGTGGAGGAGTCGAAGCGGATAGCGTGGACCGCCATGACTGAGGACGAGACCGGTTGGTCCGAAAAGGGCAAAGGTTCGGGCAAAGGTAAGCGCCCGCCACGTGCCGAAGCCGTTGACGGCACCGAATCCACCACGCCCACGCGACCATCAAAGCGCATGGCTGACGCCTCGTCGTCAGACGATGCGAGCGTGGTGCGCACGCCATCGAGCGACGCAGGTGCTCGCAAGGTTGCACGCGCTGCTGCGACCGCAGGCCAACGCGACGTGTCGCTGGCAAGCCGCATGGGATTCCCCGCACTGATCGCACTGATCTGCCTGCTGGGCATCGGCGCCGTGTTCTACGCCTGGACGACCCGTGAAGCCCTCGCTTCGCCTCGCCAGAACTTGGACCACTGGCACGCTGTCTACGGCGTCTACGACTGCACCCAGGGTGGCGGCCAGAGTTACCTGCCGCCGTTCCAGTCGTCTGACGATGCCACCGGCATCCACTCGCATGGCGACGGCATTATGCACATCCACCCGTTCTTCGAACTGTCGTCGGGTGACAACGCACAGATGCGTCACTGGTTCAGCGAGATGCGCATCAGCGTCGACAGCGAACGGATCGTGCTCGACACCGGCCGCGAACTCGTGGCTGGCGAAGAGTGCGCCGACGGCAGTGGCCCGGCCGAGATCAAGGTCCTGCACTGGGACTTCGACTTCCAGGCACTTGCTGGCGAGCCCGCCACCGAGATCTTCACGACCGACCTTGGCCAGATCAAGTTCGACAACGACCGCGAAGTGTTCATCATTGCGTACGCCGGTCCCGATGTTGAGTTCAACGAGGACAACCTGCCTCCGTCGGATCGCTTCGACACGCTCAACAACGTGAGCTCGGCAATCGAGTACAACCCGACTGAACTGCTTCCGCAGGACACGGGCGTCGAGGACACCACCGTCACCGTCGAAGAAGGCGACGACGGCTGATTCAGCCTCGTTGGCCTGAGGTCACGAAAACGCGAAACCGCCCGGCTCATCGAGCCGGGCGGTTTGCTTTTTGCGATTGCGA
>CAZEMU010000117.1:4614-12737 GCA_964513315.1 uncultured Acidimicrobiaceae bacterium
GAGTTCTTCGATGAGGCGGCTGCTGGAGTCGGCCTTGTTGCTGCCACCCATGCCGAAGATCATTTCGATGCCGTACTGCTCGCACACGCCGTGCTCGGGTACGGGGTCGCCGTCGGGACCGCGGTCGCCACCGTTGCCGAAGATGATCTTGTGATCGGGGAACTTCTGGGCGATGACTTCGATGCTGGCGGACACGGCGCCGTCTTCGTCGACGGCGATCATGGCGTGGTCGACGACGCGGAGC
This sequence comes from uncultured Acidimicrobiaceae bacterium, assembly GCA_964513315.1. Classification (GTDB taxonomy): domain Bacteria; phylum Actinomycetota; class Acidimicrobiia; order Acidimicrobiales; family UBA10347; genus UBA10347. The sequence goes on from CAZEMU010000117.1 coordinate 4,859, forward strand.
GCTTCGACGATGCGGAGGCGATCGGCTTCGTCGATGATGACTTTGCCCTTCTTGAGCATCTGCTGGGTGTTGTTGTTCACGATGACGAACAGTTCGTCACCGGTGGCGGCGCCAGCCTCGATGTAGTCAAGGTGGCCGACATGGATGGGCCCGAAGTAGCCGCTGACGATTACGAGGGTTGGTTGCGTCATGGTTCAGCTCCTATGCCAGGTGGTGCCGGCTCGGTTGCGGAAGGTTGGGGGGAAGCGGTCAGCGGAAAAGGTCGTCCTGGGGATCTCGCACCAGGTCGTCTTGCACCGAGGACTCTCCGAACCAGTCGGCACTTCCGCCGCGAATTACAGCAACCGGCACGCCGGTCGTCTTGCCCATCGCTAGCTCGGCGGCACAGGCGAGTTCGTCGACGAGCGCAACCTCGGTGACCTGCATCTCGCGGCCGAGCGCATCGGGGGTGCCTCGCAGGTCGAGGATCGACTTGACGCCTGCGGTGCCGATGGCGACGTCGGTGACGCCGCGACGCCACGGCCGGCCGAAGGTGTCGCTGATGATCACGCCGACTTCGAGGCCGAGGCGTCCCTTGATCGCGTCGCGGATGCGGCGAGCTGAGCGGTCGCTGTCGTCGGGCAGCAGCGCGGCCTGGCCCCGCTCGACATTCGATAGGTCGATGCCGGCATTGGCGCACACGAAGCCGTGCTTGGTCTGCGAGATGATGAGCTCGCCGCGGCGACGCAGGATGCGTACCGATTCGCGCTCGACGATCGGCTTGTGGCTCAGTGGGTCGCTGGCGTCGATCTCGACCATGGCGCCTTCGGCCTTGGAGATGATCTTCTGGGTGACGACCAAGATGTCGTGCTGCACAAGGTCGACGCTGTCGATAATCATGCCGGCAAGGTCATCGCCTCGGCCGATCTCGGGCAGGCCCTCGACGGGGAAGATCTCGAGTCGCATCAGGTCCTTCTCGTTGGGTGGAGGCTCAGTAGTGGAGGTGGCAATAACCGGCCGTCAGGCGACGGCGTTGACGGTCGTCGTGGCCAGCGCAGCCGCGATCTCTGGCGTGCGCATCATCGTGTCAGTGACGGTGGGGGTCACGCCAGTTTCTCGCACCGCTTCGGCCAGCTCAGCGTCGACGGTGTCGAGCACCATGTGGCCAGCAACGTCGACGAGTAGACGAGCGACGCCGACGGCGGAGACTTCGTGGCCCAGCGTCCGAGCCAAGTCGGCGGCCGGGCCTTTGACGGCGGCGCCGCCGATCAGCGGCGAGATGCACACCGTCCGCTCACGACGCGCTGCGAGCGCATCGCGGATGCCGGGTACGCCGAGCACTGGGGCGATCGACACGAACGGGTTGCTCGGCGCAATCACGATTGCATCGGCTTGCTCAATGGACTCGAGCACACCCGGCGAGGGCGTCGCGGCCTCAATGCCATCGAACGCCACGGCGGTCACGTGATCTTGGTGCTGGCGTTCAACGAAGTACCGCTGAAAGTCGAGGACCTCGCCTGAATCGATCGTCACCCGCGTGCGGACCGGGTCGTTGCTCATCGGAAGCAGCGTCAGCCCGAGATCCCACGCGGCGGTGATTTCGGCCGTCACCTCGGCCAGCGTGGCACCCTCGTCCAACCGCTGGGTGCGATACAGATGCGTGCCCAGGTCACGGTCGCCGAGGCCAAACCACGTCTGTCCGCCGTAGCGCTCGAGCGTGGTGCGGGCTTGCCACGTCTCTCCAGCGAGGCCCCAGCCGGTCTCAGGGTTGATCGCATCGGCGAGCGTGTAGGTGCAGGTGTCGAGATCGGGACTAATTGCAAGCCCGTGCAGGCGCATGTCGTCGCCGGTGTTCACGATCCCCGTCACGCGGTCTGGCGAGGCAACCTGGAGCAGCCCTCGCAGGAAGCGGGCGGCTCCGACGCCACCACAGATGACGGTGGTGCGCAGATCTGGCGCCAGCATCGTTAGCGCTTGGTCAGACCGGAAAGGCGGAGCAATTCTGGTCCAGAGACCGCAAGCGTCGCTCCGAGCTCTTGCACCCGCTCGCCCGCATCGCCTGGCATCGCACATCCGGCGGCAGAAACGATGGAGCCGAGTGCTGAAGAGAACGGCTCGGCCAGGGCTTCGACCTGGTCCAGGACAGCATCGACCACCGGCGCGGTCTCGGGGCGTTGCTCGACCAAATCGCGTCGGGCGATGTTGATCTGGCGAAGCCCGAGAATGAGCGCACCGACCCCAACTTCGGCCGCTTCGCGCAGCGCTTCTTCGACGTCGAGTCCGTCCCAATCGGTCACGAGGGCAGTGTAGGCCCGAGGGTGCTCAGCGAACCTGCCGGGGGTACCCATACGGAGCGGATCGGGTGGGTAGATTCGTCAAACTGTGGACGAACCGACCACGACCCCTTCATCGCGTGTTTCTGGCGATGCTCAAGGGGCAACCGCAACTGTGAGCTACCCGCTCGTCACCGTCACACTCGTCGCCCACAACCCGGGCGCCTGGTTCGACGATGTCTTGCAGTCGATCGTCGCCCAGGATTACCCGTCGCTCGAAGTCGTCGTCATCGACGCAGCGAGCGACATTGCCGTCGCACCTCGTGTCCATGCGGTGATTCCCGAAGCCATCGTGATCCCGCTGATCGCGAACCAAGGCTTCGCGAAGAACGCGAACATCATCCTCGATCATCCGTCGCTCGGCCCCTACTTGCTGATCTGCCACGACGACGTTGCGCTCGGCCCGGACTGTGTGCGGCGCCTGGTCGAAGAAACCCTGCGTTCCAACGCCGGCGTCGTCGGCCCGAAGCTGCTCGACTGGAACGACCCGAACCGGATCCTGCACGTCGGCCTCGGTGCGGACAAGACCGGCCTGGTTGCCGACCTTGCCGAACCGGGCGAATACGACCAGGAGCAGCACGACGCCGTTCGCGACGTCTTTGCCGTCCCCGGCGCCGTCACGCTGCTGCGCACGGACCTGTTCCGAGCCCTCGGTGGCTTCGACGAGGCCATGGTCGTCCGCGGCGAAGACCTCGACCTGTGTTGGCGAGCCCATGCGCTTGGCGCCCGCGTGCTCGTCAACCCGGCCGCGACCGCTCGCCACCGCGAAGACCTGACGACCCGTATCCCGGGCTCCGACTACGACCGCTTCGCCCGCCGTCACCGCATCCGCTCGATGCTGTCGAACTACGGCCTCGCCCACACCTTGCGGGTTGTGCCCCAGGCGATGGTCGCCTCGTTTGTCAATGCGATGATCGCCCTGCTGCAGGGCCGCGTGAGCTTGATCTTCGAGATCCTTAGCTCCTGGGGCTGGAACCTCGCACGGATCCCGTCGATCCTCCGCCGTCGCCGCCACCTCCGCCAGATTCGACAAGTCGACGATGCCGAAGTCCGGGCCCTCCAGATACCCGGCTTTGAGGGCCTGAACACCTGGAGACAGGCCAGATCGGACCGTCGCGAGGCCCAGGCCGCCGCGGACGGCGCCGTGCCTGCGGGCCGCGCCGCCGAACGGGCCCGAGAGTTCCAGCTGACTGCCATGGTGTGGATCGGCGTGCTCGTCGTGTTGCTGTTCGGCAGCCGAGAACTCATCACCAACGGCGTGCCGCTGTTCAACGAGTTCGTGGCGTTCCCCAACGGCCCCAGCAGCCTGCTGACCGAGTGGGGGAGTACCTGGCGCCCGACGGGCGTTGGCGCCGAAGCGCCGTCGTCGCTGCTCCATGCGATTCTCGGCTTCGCCGGGATCGCCCTGTTCGGCCAGATGGGGCTGCTCCGGCTGCTTGTGACCGTCGGCATGCTCCTCGTCGGAGCTCTCGGCGCCTATCGCCTGCTGGCGCCGTTCAAGAGCGCCCAGGCGCAGCTGGTCGCGCTCATCGTCTACGTGGCTGCCCCGTTGCCCTACAACGCTCTGTTCGAAGGTTCGTGGTCGGGTCTCGTCGCCTATGCCGCCATGCCGTGGATCACCAAGCGCATGGCGATGGCCGCGTCGATCCAGCCGTTCGTCGACGAAGAACCGCAGCTACGCCGCCGTGTCGCCGACACGCTGAGCCTCGGGCTGATCCTTGCGCTCGCTGCGCTGGTCGAACCGTTCGTTGTCGCGACGCCGGCACTGTTCGCTGTGGCGTGGGTCCTGGGCGGCCTGGCCACACGACGGGTGCAGGGCTCGCTTCGGGCCGTTGCGGTTGCGCTCGGCTCGATGCTCACCGCCTTCGTGCTCTCGATGCCGGCCTCGCTCGGGCTTCTCTCGGGCGACGCCGCATGGTCGAGCGTTGCCGGAAGCGCAGCCGTTGACGGCTCCGACATCGGCCTCAGTCGGCTGTTGCGCCTGGCGACTGGTCCCCACGGCGACTCGGCCTTTGGCTGGGTGCTGCTCGTCGTTCCTGGGCTCGCACTCGTGATGGCCTCGGGGCCACGCCTGGCCTGGGCTGCTCGCAGCTGGTTCGTCGCACTGGGCTCGGTTGCCCTGGTCGTCTTGATCGAACGCGGCTGGATCGATATCTCGATGCCGTCAGCTGCCGTGTTGCTCGCACCGGCTGCGGTCGGCCTTGCTGTGGCCGCCGGCATGACCGCAGTGGCCTTCGGAAGTGACCTGCGTCAGTACCGGTTCGGCTGGCGTCAGCTCTTGCCATTCGTCGCAGGTGCTGCTCTGGTTCTGTCCACGATCGCCGGCATCGGCGGTGCTCTTGACGGTCGCTGGCAGGTCGTCGACGACGGCTATGAAGACGTTGTTGCGTTCTTCGATGAACGAGCCCCCGGTCATGCCCGAGCCCTCTGGCTCGGCGAGTCAGCGGTGCTTCCGGTTGCGGGACTCAGCTATGACGACGATCTCGCCTGGGCCATCACCCCGGCCCGCACACCAACGATCCTCGACCATTCGATCGGCAACCCCGACGAGACGGTCCTACGGATTCGCCAAGAGTTCGAGGACACGCTCGACGGTGCCGGTAACCGACTCGGTCAACGGCTCTCGCTCTATGGCATCCGCTACGTCGTCGTGGTCGAATCGAATGCGCCCGAACCGTTCGGAAGCATCGATCGTTCCATCGACGCAGTTCTCGCCGCCCGCCTGACTGAACAGCTCGACCTGCTCCGGGTCGAGGTCCGCTCGGGCGCCACGATCTATGAGAACCGGGCGTGGGTGCCGTCGGTGAGCTCTTTCTCGTTCGGTGCGCTGGCCAGCGTCGATCCAGCGTTCGACCCCTATGACCTCGCGCTCCCCGAAGTCACCTCGTTGCGGTCGTACCGGGGTCCGGTCGTCGAGAGCGATCTATCGTTCGCTGTTCCGAGTGACACGAACTGGGCGCTCGACGTCAACGGCTCGGCCGTTGGGTCAACTGCCCGCGATTGGGCCAAGAGCTACGCGATCGTCGGCACCGGTGGCGAAGCACAACTGCGCCACAGCAACGAGACCACGCTCTGGATTGCCAGCGCGATCCAATTGGTCGCCTGGGTGGGACTATCGGTGCTGCTCATCCTCGGACGGAGGCGCCGGTCGTGAACCGTCTTCCCACGATCCTGTTGATTCTCGCTGTTCTGGTTGGGCTTGTTTTCGTCGACCGATATGGCGATGACGACGTTACATCCGAGTCGGCCATGGACGTTGGTGGTCCCGTCGGCCGTTCCGGCATCGACGAAGGCTCCACCTGGTACTGCGCTGCCGGGTTTGCGACCCCGGACGGCGCCAACGAACACCTGGTCATCCTCACAAACGAGTCCGAGGAACCCGTCCGGGGGTCTCTGACCGTCTTCCCGTCGTTGCTCGACACACTCGGCAACCCCGTCCCGTTCGAGCGGGCGGTGCAACCTGTCGAGATCGCTGGCCAAGCCCAGCTCGTTGTGGCCCTCTCGCCGATCGTGACCACGCTCGATCCGCTCTTGTCGACTCCGACCGGTTCGTTCGTTGGCGCGCTCGCCGAATTCGAGGCCGGAGGCGTGAGCGTGCAGCACGCCATGGTCACGCCGGCTGGGCAAGACCAAGCACCGTGCGCGACCTCGGCGGGAACAAGTTGGTGGTTCGCAAGCGGCACGACCACGAACAACGTCTCGTACCAGCTCTATCTGCTCAACCCTTTCCCCGACGACGCCGTCGTCGACATCACGTTCTTGACCGACGGCGGAGCTCGAACGCCGTCGGCCTTTACCGGTCGCTTGATCCCGTCGCAGAGCTTGACGATGCTGGACCTCGCGCCGTCGTTCGCGCCGTGGGATCAGGTCACCGCCGAGATCACCACGCGCACGGGTCGCGTCATCGCCGAACGGATCCAGCTGTTCCGCAACAACGAAGGCCCGACCGGGCTCTCGCTCACACCAGGCACCAACGTTCTCTCCGAACAGTGGTTCTTCCCTGCAGGAAACGCAGGCGCTGGCGCCGCCGAGAGCTTCGTCATCTTCAACCCGAACCCCGAACCGGCCGAGGTCGAGTTCGAGCTCAAGCCCGACAGCGCCGACCGTGCCGGCGACATTGCGCCGCTGCAAGTCTCGATGGGGCCGAACGAGCGGTGGGTTGTCAATGTCAGCTTGCACCCCAACCATCCGATCAACACGGTCGCAACGATCGACGCGACCACGGTCGCAGCCCGAGGCGAACGGTTTTTCGTGTCGATCCGAAGCTTCAACGGCGTGCCCGTGGTCGCGGAGCGTCTGCTGACCCGTCCGCTCGACATCGGTGTTGGCGTGTCAACCTCGTTTGGCGTCACCCGGTCCTCGACCGATCAGGTCCTGGCTGTTCCGCCGTGGTTCGTGCCGGGCCCGGCAGACGATGCCAGCGTTGTTCGCCAAGGCGAGCTCGCCGTGCTCAACCCGGCGGGCAACACCATCGCCCGCGTCGACGTGCTCGCCGGCGGCCAGAACGGCATCGTGTTGCGCGAACGCGCCGAGCTCGCGCCACGACGCCGGGCATCGTTTGACCTGAACACGCTGCTCGAGCCCGGCGACGAATGGATCCGCATCGAGTCGAGCACCGGCGTCATGGCCGAGCTGGTCGTCGCCCCAGGTGGTTCGATCGCAACGACCGGCGCCGTGCCCGATGCGGGCAGCGTGTCAACGCCGAACCTGCTGTCCTTCGACTGAGCGGTAGTACCGAGCGTTCGTCGCGGCGCTCAAAATGATGCCGCGGGAATGTCAAGAACACCTGCCCATGACGGTTGGTACTGCGATTCGGCTTCGGTGACGGAGTGGCCAGGCCTCATCCGAGCTGCGTTGCCTGCCAACGTCGAACGCAGTATCTATCTCGGGCTAATCGGACAGGTATCGAACCATGTCGCCTAGGCGACACTGCTAGCTTTCGCGAAGTTATGCATACCAAAGCTGGAAGATGGCCGCTGGCGTGCGGCCATGGACGAGATCACGAGGTGAGATCATGACCTTTACAGAACACGCCGAACCAACGGAGCTTCCAGTTCTCGCGCCCGACAACGTCGCCAGGTCGATTGCAGTTGTAGCCATGATCCTTGCTGCGGTGTGCGCTGTGGGCTGGTATCGCGCCGACAGCCGGATTGCAGAACTTGAGGAGCCGATCAGTGGTGAGATCGGCGTTCGCCTCGCCGATCTCGATCGTGCGATCGACACACGCATTGCGGCACTTGACCAGCGGATCGCCGACGCTGATGGGGCCAGCTTCGCTCACCGCGGCCACTCCCACGATGACCGAGACATTGACCTGTCCCGCTATGCACCACTCGGGACCTTGACTCCTACGTATCCGAAAGCGAACTCGATGACACGATCGGTGACCTGGACCTACCAACCGGCACGGAGATTCGGGCCTTGACGAGAGCACAGGAGGCCGTGGAACGAGAGCTGTGTGAGCTTCGGCGCGCGGTCGAACGATTCGCGCCCTTGTGCTTCTGAGGCCGACCGGCTCGGGTTGAAATTGTTGGAAATCCACAGGTTTTCCACTGGCGAGCGAACGT
>CAZEMU010000118.1:0-12455 GCA_964513315.1 uncultured Acidimicrobiaceae bacterium
TAGCCAGCCCAGCGAATGACCTGGCCGTCATCGACGATGTCGAACAGTTGGCTGTTCGGACGCTGGCCGAACGTGCTCACGTTGAACAACAGGCCGCCGCTAAAGATCGAATCGGGCTTAGCCCGAAGGTCGACCTGCAATGCCGCCAGAGGCGAGCTCGTTGACCTGAGTGGTGAGCACCACGCCGACGTTGGGGACATACCCGCCCGTCACTCGGGTCACGTGCGTCCGGTTCGGAGAAGGGGAGGAACGGTCGGCTCGAGCGGGCGAGAAGCGACCGGCACTGTGGCTGCCATACCGAAGCCGTCGGCCCGCTTAGCCCCAAAACGAGAGCACGCCGAGCGGGTGAGGTGTGAGGCGCAGGCCCTAGGCCCTATGGGGCAAACGAATTGGGTACGACGTGTCCCAGATGGGCTAGTCGGCCCGGGTCGTTCCGAACACGTTGTCCTCGGACGAGCCTGCGTAGGCACCCCCAGCGTCCGGATCGGCGCCGACCGCTGCTGCCGGGCTGGAGCCATCGACGTGACCCATAATCCCGCGATAGAGCTCGAACCCGAGCAGCTGGCGCAGCCGTTGCGGGTACCCGGCGAGCTTGTCGTGGGGGATGCTCAGGTACTGGTTCTGCTGGGTGCGGAAGAAGCCGCGGACGTACTGCACATTGAGGCCAAGGCGCCATTCGTCGGCGGTCGTGTTCGGGCCTCCGCAGTGCCACAGCTGGCTGTCCATGACGAGCACGCTGCCCGCTGGCATCTGGGCGGCGATCGCTATGGACTCGTCGTCGGGGTCGGGATGACCTGGGTCACGATGCGATCCGGGAACGATCCGTGTCGCACCGTTCTCGGCGGTGAAGTCGGTCAGCGCCCAGATGGTCGTGACCATCATCGGACGATGCGGGCGTCCGATGGCGAACAGTCCGTCGTCGGCATGCAGACCTTGAAGTCGTTCGCCCGGGCCGATGTCCATGGCCGTGGTGCCCGACAGAATCAGCTCGGGGTCAAGCATCGCCTCGGCGAGTTCAAGGACGGGCTCGTGAGTCGGGAGGCGCTCAAAGACCTCGGCCCGCGGCACCAGGTTGTAGAGCCGCCGGGTGGCGAACCCTTCGGCACGGTTGCCTTTGGGTTCGATGCCGAGCGTCGTGAACTGCGATCGCACACCGTCACGCAGTTCCGCGGTGAAGTCGGGGTCGATGGCGCCCTCGACGATCGTGTAGCCCTGCTCCTCGATCTCGGCCAGGCGCCCGGCCAGCTCATCGGACACTCGGTTCGTCGTGGCAGTCATCGCAGGCTCACTTTGGCGGCTCAAGGATTAGGAGGGCTGTGCAGGGCTAGATGGATTGGATGGCTTCGATTACGTCGCCGGGAACATCGTTGTCGACCCCGACGCCGTCGACAAGCCCACCAAAGTGGGCACCCACGGCCGCCGGGAGCTCGGCATAGGTTCCTCGGGCGCAGAACAGGTCGACGATGTCGTCGCTGATCTCGGCGGTCATGGCGTCCCACTCGCCCGCTTTGGACATGGCATTGAGCTTCTGGCCGAGGTCGCCGAGGTCGTGGAGTTCGAGCACCGGCCAATACGACGGCGTCGATCCGTAGAACCCGATGCGCTTGCGGACCCATTCGACGGCAGCGTCGACGGCCTCGTTGTCGGCGCCGGTGGCGATGAAGCCGCCGCCGGTGATCCGGAAGTCGTCCCGGCTGCGTCCGCTGTCGGCGAGGCCGGCGTCGAGCTTCGGCAGGATCACCGTCTCGAGGTACTCGCGGGTGCAGAACGCGTGGAGATTGGCGCCGTCACAGACCCGCCCGGCGACGCCGAGCATGTAGGGCCCGACTGCGGCGATGCCGATCGTCGGTGGCGGCCCATCGAGGGGCGGAGGAGCGAAGTTCGGTGTCATGAGCGTGAATGTGTAGTGATCGCCCTCGAACTGCAGCCGTTCGCCGGTCTCCCAGGTGTGAAAGATCGCCTTCATGGACTGCACGTATTCGCGCATGCGCGGAGCAGGAGCGGTCCAGGGTGTGCTGTAGCGGCGTTCGTTGTGCGGCCGGATTTGGGAGCCGAGCCCGAGCGCGAATCGGCCGTTGGACAGCGCCTGCAGGTCCCACGCCGCAACGGCAGCCATCATCGGACTGCGCGGAAACGAGATGGCGACGTTGGTGGCAAGGTCGACACGTTCGGTCGCCGAGGCGGCGACCGCCAACGGGATGAACGGGTCGTGGCGTCCCTCTTGCGTCTGCAGCTCGTCGAAGCCGCGGGCCTCGAGTTCGGCTGCTCGGGCGGCCAAGCCCGTCAGGTCATCGCTGGTGATCGAGGTTGAGACGCGCATCGCCGTAACCGTAGATGCTCACCAAAGTCGCGCTTCCCTGCGCGCCGCAACTTTCGGGTCAGGACTCGCTGAGCGCAAAGATCGTGCCGGTCTCATGATCGACGACGAGCACCCGATCGCCATCGACCAGTAGCGCTTGCGGGCTCTCGATGCCGTCGATGACGACCGTTCCAGTGTGCGGTGCTGTACCCGGCGCCGGTGGCTCCACGGGTACAGCTACGACCGTGCCGGAGATCCAAAGCGCAACCAGGAACGTGCCCGGATCCCAGGGTGCGACCACAACGTCGGTCGGCGTGGCGCCTGGTGCGAACAATGCATGCGACGCCGGCACCGAAGCGCAGCGCTCGTCGGAACCGCCGAACTCGATGACGGGCCGGTTGTCATCGACGCAGAACGGCCAACCGGCGTCGTCGCCAGGCTCGATGGCGAGCAGCTCGTCGCTGGCTCGTTCGCCGTCGAAGTTGCCGTCGGTCATCTCGACGCTCCAAAGCTGACCGTCACTGGTGAACGTGTGGGCGTACGCGTGTTTGAAGCCCTCGGCGATCTGGGTCGCTGGCTCGTCTTCCCACCGGGTCGGGTCGACGCTCCACAGAATCCCGGATCCGACGGTGCGATCCGGCCCACGTCGACGGCCGGAGGTGTTGAACAGCAGCTGGTCGTCTGGCGTCACCGTCAACGTGCCCTGGGAACGACCGTTGTTCGGCAGGTCGCCGGCGACCGTTTCGAGCGGCGCGCCGACGTCGAGCGTGGTGACGGCCAGGCGCTCGCGCTCCATGATCCAGACCTGGTCGCCGGTGATGGCGACCCCGGTCGGCTTGTCGAGGTCGGTCTGCAACACCGTGCGGGTAGCTAGGTCGTCGCCGTCAACGAGCAGGAGACGCCCCGAAACGTCGTTCTCGGCGCCAGCGAGCTCAGCGACCAAGAGATCGCCACCGGGGGTGCGGGTCAGCTGTGTCGGGCGGTCGAAGCCATCAGCGACAACCGAAAGTTCCAAGCCGTCGGCAACGGTGATGCCCGGTGGCAGCTCGGGCTCGGCTTCGCCACAGCCTGCGAGCAGGAGCACTCCGACCAGGAACGCTCCGAGCAGCGTGTTCAGGCTCGGCGAATGCACCGCCGCAGTATCGCAAGCTATTTGCCGCGGAGCGAGTCGATCCAACGATCGGCCGCTTGGAGGCGCTTGGTGAGTTTCGAGATCGTGGCCTCGTTGATGCGATCGACACCCGAATCACGGTTCAGTCGCATGTTGACTTCGGGATAGCCCATGCCGGTCCGAGCAACGATCTCGCGGACACGGTCCGAATTCTTGTCCCGCAGGTCGTTCTTGAGTTCGGCCCGGGACTTGACCTGCGCATCGTCGTCAAGGTCGCTGCCCGAGGTCGCCCACGGGTCATCGTCGGCCATGGCCGGTTCGCGACCAGGAAGCGGGGGAGGCGGCGGCAGGTCGACCGGGAAGCCCTCGAGATCCTCGGCCAGGCTGACCATCTTCTCAGAGTGGTCGATGCCGTCATCGGGGACTACCGCGTCAGTCGCCGTCGACGAGAGCGCCTCGAACAACGACATCTGTTCGTCGTCGCCTCGTTCTTGCGCAATCTCGTCGAACCCGGCGTGGTCTTGGGCGCGGGTACGACGCACTTCGATGCTGTGGCGGCGCTGCTCAGCGATCATGGCCGCGTGGTTGCGCAGCCGCATGTCGTCGGGCAGGTACATGTACGCCTTCTGATTCGGCACGCCGGCCGTCCAGCGAGCGATACGACCGACGGCCTGGCGGAAGAACATCGCCGTGGTGGTCGTCGTCGCAAACACGGCGACGCGCAACCGAGGGATGTCCACGCCCTCGCTGATCATGCGAACGGCGACGACCCATTCATCGGTGCTCTTGGCGAATTCGTCGATGACCTTGCTGGCCTTGGGGTCATCGCTGAGCGCAATGCGAGCGTCGATGCGATGGCGCATCTTCAGCAGATCCACGATCGCCCGAGCATGTTCATGATCGGTGGCGATGATCAAACCGCCCGCTTGCGGGTGCGTCTCTCGGATGTCGCGCAGCTTCTTGTGGGCGTGGTCGATGATGGTGCGCAGCCAGTTGCCGTCAGCCGACAGCGCCGTGCGCAGTCGTGCGCTCCATTCGCTCGACACGAGGTCGTCGCCGAACGATGCTTCGACGCGGTCGCCTTCGGAGTTCATCCACTCCATGTGGCCGTCGAAGCGAGGGAAGTAGACGGGGCGGACCACGCCGCCGTCGACGAGTGCTTCGCCGTAGCCGTACTCGTAGTCGGCCTCGGCTTCGCCGTAGTCGCCCCACGAGTACTTGACGAACGGGATCGGGCTGTCATCGGTGCGGAACGGCGTACCGCTCAGCAGCAGCCGACACGCGGCGGCACTGAACGCGTCTTCGACCGCATTGCCCCAGGAGCGCTCGCTGGCGGCGTGGTGGATCTCATCGAGGATGACGAGACCGTCTCGGCAATAGTTGGCGAGCGGCCGAGCCGACGACGCAGCTTGGGCGTAGGTAACGACGACACCGTGCATGTCCGATGCTGGCGGTCCGTCGCTCGCCGTCCAGTTCGGGTCGAAGTGGAAGCCGAACCGCAGCGCAGACTCGGCCCACTGGAGCTTGAGGTGTTGAGTCGGCACGACGACCACGAGCGGTTTGCGCTGTCCAGCACACCATTGGCGGGCGGCGACGAGGGCGAACGAGGTCTTACCGGCGCCCGGGCAGGCAACGGTCAAGAACGACGATGCATCGTTGCGAACGAAGGCCCGCAGCGCCTGCTGCTGCCAGGCGCGCAGGACCACGCTTTGTTGCTTTGCCGCCGGGGCTCGGCGCTCGGGTGGCGTGCGTTCTGGCGGCAACGAAGTGGTCGACGTCATCGGAGGTGCGACCTTAGAAGCCGCGACTGCGGTGTCCGCGGCATGGGCGCGTGATTTACGCCACCTGGCAGAATCCCGGCAGCTGCCGGCCAGTTTCAGACAGCGCTCAGGCCGCGTTCAGGACGCGGTTCCGGCCGGTTCGCGGTCGAGGCCGCGGAGCAGAACCCACCCGACGAGTGCGGCCGCGGCGCCGAAAACGATGGCGGCCCAGTAGTCGATCGCATCGAGTAGTGAGCCGGCGATGAATGGGCCGAACAGGGCGCCAAAGGCCGCAGCGGTGTACCAGGTTCCGATCACGCCGCCGAGCCCCTTCAGGCCGAACCGGTCGGCGGCGACGGCGGGACTCAGCGCGATGAAGCCGCCGTACGACGCGCCGAAGATGATGACGAAGATCACCAGCAGCGCATACGAGCTTCCTCCGACGAGCCAGACGAGCTGGCTCGCGGCCATCACGAGGAACGAGCCCCGGAACAGTCGTGCCGGCCCGACGCGGCCCGCGATGCCGCCGATGGCGAGACGTCCGACGATGCTGGCGCCGCCGATGATCCCCACCAGAAGCGCGGATGCAAAGGGCGAGTTGCCTTGGTCTTCGGCATAGGGGGCAATGAACACGAACGGCACGAAGAGCCCGAACGAGGTGCTGACCATGGACAGGTACAAGATGCGGAAGTCGGTGAGTGCCCACAGTTCACCGAGCGGGCGGCGGGCAGGCGCCGGCTCGCTTGCGGGACCTGGGGTCACGATGAACGATGAGATCAACAACAGTGCGGCGCCGGCGATCGCAAAGGTGACAAACGCTGTGCGCCAGGTCGTGGCGTCGATGAGTGCAGCCGCGAGCGGCGACGCGACCAAAGTGCCGAGCCCGATGCCAGCAACCGCGACCCCAAGGGCCAAAGCACGTTGGCGTTCGAACCAGCCGCCGACGATGGCCACCATCGGCACATAGCCACACGCAATGGCGATGCCGACCCCGACGCCGTAGCAGGCGTAGGCGAGCCAAATGTTGGGCACGACCGTGATCAGGAGCAGCCCTGCAGCGAGCGACGCCGCGCCCATCCACACCACAGGGCGAGGCCCGATGCGATCGCTGAGTGCGCCAGTGAACGGGCTCAGCAAGAAGCTCAGCGAGATCGTGATACCGAACACAACCGCGGTGGCACCGCTGCCGCTTCCGAATTCTTCGGTGATCGAATCGAAGAACGCGCCGAAGCTGTAGCCGACCCCGAAGACGGTGAACATCGAGAGCGCAGCCCCAGCGGTCACGATCCAGCCGCGGGTCGAGTCGACCTCGCCTCCAGGTGATCCCGTCTGGGGTGAGGCCACGCGCATGCCGCGACCCTAGGCGATGGCTATTCGATGGTGAAGATGACGTACCCGCGGGCCGCGCCCGCGATGTACAGACCGTTGTCCGCTTGGGTCAGCACCGGGTTCACGATGCCGGGGATGTCGACCAAGGTGATCGGCTCGGCCTCGGGATCTTGGAGGTCCCAGACCCGCACTCGACCATCAACCGCGGTGGAAACAAGGCGGCCGTCGGGCAGGCCCAGCAGGCTGAGCTTGCTGGCCTGGTGGCCGGTCAGGCGGATGTGTTCCTGACCCATGTCTTCGACAGACCAGATGTAGATGGCGTCGAGGCCAGCTGAGGCGATGCGGCCGTCGGGAAGCTCGGCGAGGGTTTGGACTGGGCCGGTGTGGAGATCGAAGACGGGAATGATGTCGGGATTCTCGGGATCGATGATGCGGACCGTGTTGTCCTCGCTCGCCGAGGCAACCAACCCGCTGCTCAGGCCAAGGACACTGGTGACACCGCTGCCATGCGCCGGAATCGACGCGGTTTCCGCGGTGAAGTCAGAGAATCGGACCGTGCCATCAGCGTGACCGGTCACGACGCCGAGTTCGCCTCGGTCATCAAGCGCAGTCGCTCCGGGGGCGAGTTGGAACTCGAACGGTTCGCCAGCGTCGGGCCCGATCTGGCTGAGGCGAAGGATGCTGGCCGCGTCGAGCGACACGATGTCGCCGTTCGGCATGACCGTCAGTCCAACGACCGGCGCTCCGTGCCTCGTGATCTGTTCGGGCGAGGTGGTTTCGGTGGTGCTGGCCAGCATGACGAGTCCGTCGCTGCCGCCGCTGATGAACTGGTCGTTGCGCCATGCGGCGAGATGCGTCAGGTTGCGCTCGTGCGGTGGGCGCACGATGCCGCCGTTGGTCAGCAACTCGAGGTTCCAGACACGTCCGGTGCCGTCGGCACTGGTGGACACGATGCGTCCGTCCGGAAGCTGCGCCAGCGCGCTGACGAGATCGCCGTGGCCATCGAGCTGTTGCCACTGTTCGCCGGTGTCGAGCGAGAACAGACGCACTGTGGTGTCATCGCTGCCGGTGGCGATCGTGCCACCCGCTCGTTGGTCGTCGAACTCAAGAAGCGAACGAATCGCGCCTTCGTGGGCAGCAACGGTGTACGACGGCTGCGCCCCGTCGATGGCAGGGACGACCTGCAGGGTGCCGTTGACATCAGCGAGCGCGAGGCGTCCGTCGATCAACGCGATCATCGACGTGATCGGCGCACCGATCGAGTCGATGGTGCCGACGGGAGTGCCGCCCGTCGCCGGCCAGATCCGGACGATGCCGTCAACTGCAGCGGTCGCGATGGTGCCATCGGGGAGCGGTGCGATGGCGGTGACCTCGGTGCTGTGCGCAAGTTCGAGACGGTCACCTGGTGCCTGGAGGGCGAACACGGCGACGTCACCGTCGACCGATGCGACCACGATGCGGCCATCGTTCGCTTCGGCGATCGCCGAGATCGATGAGGGGTGGACATCGATCGCGAGTGGCTCGGTCGAGTTGATCAAGTCGATGACGGTGATGTTGCCGTTGGCATCGCCGGCGATGACCTTTTGGTCGGCGGTTCGAGCAAGGACGGTGAGCGGCGCATCGACCTCGAGCACATCGGGGCTCGCGAGCGTGACGTCAGCGCCCCAGTCGACCAGGCGTCGGTCAGCGCCCGAGGTCAGGACGCGGCCGTCATTCGAGACGGCGATGCCGGTGATCGCATCCGCGTGGCCCGTGAGGACAGCGCGGTTGGCGGCAGTGACCGGGTAGGTCGAGGCGAGAATATTGCCGGTGCCGGCGTTCAGAATCGTGTTCGTATCGGCCCACGACGGGCGCTCAGTAGCCAAGATCGGTGCCGGGGTTGGAATCGCTGTCGGCACCGCAGTCGGCTGCTCGACGCTGTCGATCGCTTCGGTGTCCTCGACGAGGTCCTCGGTCTCGGCATCGACGGTCGTCGCCGCCTCGTCGGAACGTGACGATGCCCAGAGCCAGACGCCGACGCCGACTGCGGCGAGAAGCAACACGCTCAGTACGGCGAGAACAATGCGGATGTAGGAGCGAGCCGAGCCATACAGGCGGGCGGTGTCGTCCTCGTCGACCTTGTCGCTGCGGAGGAACGCCGGCGCGCCGATCTCGGGACTCTGGGGCTGGGGTTCGGGCATGCCGACGACTTCGGACCCGCCTGGCACTGCGGCAGCGGCCGGTTCCATCGACATCGGTCGTCCACGGACTTCGGCGACGACCGTGCGTGGCGCCTCGGGCGACAGTGTTGCGGCCCAGGCGACGACGATTCCGATGAGGGTTTCGGCTCGCTCGGCCCGTTCGAGCGGGAAGATGTCGCGCAGGCCGGCGAAAAACTGCTCGTCGAGTCGTTGTGCGTCGTAGTGGCGAAGCGAGGATGCTTCGATGACTGAGGCGATCACATCAACCTCGGAGCGCGTCGAAGGGCTCAGATGCTGGTTGTGTTCTGCTGCCCACCGATGAAGGGCTGCTGGGACCCGCACGCCTCTCACTCCACCTTCGTTGCGTTGACCTGTCATGTTCGCAGCTGTGCGGACCCGACCGGTGTATAGGGTCTTGGTGTGGTTTCCCACCTCCTGCCAGACGTCACAGCGGCTCCGATGTGTGCAGTGTTCACGAAGTCGCTTGGTGTGCGTCCTGCGGGCACAAGTTTGTCGCTCGACCGGGTCGTTGTTGTCTCGTTGCCGACCCCGTGGCCGAAGCCAGCGGTCGGACATCCTCATCTCAAGGCCGCAACGGCCGCCTTGACCCGCTCACTGATTCCAAGCCGGTTGTTTGCTGGCGAACCGTGGGGGAGCGAGTACGGCGTCGAGCTGTACGAACGCGACGGCATGCAGTTCGCCTCGTATCGATGGGTGGCCGAGACTGCGGACGAGGTCACCGAGATCGCTTCAATGATTGCGGCGGCTCCGCACGGGTCGCACGGCATGGCGCCGATCGAGGTGACGGCGCCGACCTTCTTGGTGTGCACCCAAGGCAGCCACGACATGTGTTGCGGCGATATGGGCGTCGCGTTGGCCGACCAGATCGAGGCCGAGCGCCCCGACTACCGGTTGCGCAGAGTGAGCCACACCGGCGGCCACCGGTTCGCTCCGACCTTTCTGGCGCTGCCTTCAGGACGCATGTGGGCGTACGCCGATCTTGCGCTTGTCGATCGGGTGGCCTCAGGTGCTGTGACGGTTGACGATCTGAGGATGTATTGCCGAGGCTGGCTCGGCGCTCCGACCGGCTTCGGCCAAGCTGCCGAACTCGCAGCCCGCATCGAAGCGGGCAACCCGTTCCTCACCGAACCGGTGTTGTCGGTTGATTTGCAGGGCGACATGGCGCATTGCCAAGTCACCGTCGATGGCGTCACCACCCACGTCGGGGTGCGGCGAGGCCGCGAAGTCCCGACGATCAAGTGCGAGTCACCGGGCGGCCAGCCCGTCAAGGTGGCCCGCGAGTTCGAGTGGAACGTCGGCGGCACCGAACGCGCGACCATGGACGAATAACGCCCGACCGGGCAACGTCGAATCTGGGGGATGAGATGGAACCGATGCAACCTGGGAGTGGCGCCGACGAGCGCGACGCGAACCCCGCGGCGATGCCGACACAACCCGTGCTCAGCCGGTCGGCCCCAGACCCGTCAACGTTGCGTGGCCCATCGTCTGCGCCCGCGGTTGCCGATGGCTTGCCAGTTGGATCGGCGCCGGTTGGATCAGCGCCGGTCGAACCAGCCGCGGACGAGTCCTCATCCGATGCGTCAGAGCCCGGCGGCGGGGGAGGCGACTTTCCGGAGTATGAACGCCCAGCCCCTTCGGTCAACCTGACCGCAGTCGAGGCACGAGTCGTTGGTGCCTTGATCGAGAAGGCCTTCCTGACGCCCGACATCTACCCGATGACCACGAACGCCATGGTGTCGGCCGCAAACCAGAAGACAAATCGCGAACCCGTCATGTCGCTCGACGCCGTAACCATCGATGGCGCCCTTATGGAACTCCGCCAACGCAACCTCGTGCGCCGGGTCCACACGCAGGGCTCGCGGTCCACGAAGCATCGCCATGCGCTCGACGAGGTGCTCTCACTCGACCAAGGTGCCCTCGCCGTTGTCTCGGTGTTGTTGCTCCGCGGTGCCCAAACGGTCGGCGAGCTCCGACTGCGCACCGAACGCCAGCACGGCTTTGCAACGCTCGACGAGGTCGACGCCTGCCTCGAAGGTCTCGCCGCTCGAGGGCTCGTCCAACAACTCGCCCGTCAACCCGGCCAGAAGGAAGCCCGCTGGCAGCATCTCTTGGGCGATGGCGAAGATGCCGACGCTGCGACCGCCCCTGCCGATCCAGCGCCCGCTGCGCCGGCACCCTCAGCCGCCCCAACGCCCTCGGCCCCTGTGCGCACCCCAGTCGGCACGTCGTCTGCCGCAGCAACGCCGGCACCAGCCGCTGATCAGGATCTGATCGACCGTGTCGGCGAGCTCGAAGCCGAGGTCGAAACGCTCGGTGCCCAGCTCCGACGCCTCGCCGAACAACTGGGCGAATCGCTCGACTGACGTGACCAAGCACATTGCGGTTTTCGCCGCAGGCGTGATCGATGAGAGCCGGCGCGACCGTCTCCGGGCTGTCCTGGCCGATGTCGATCTGGTCATCGCTGCCGACGGCGGGCTCGCCCATGCGGTCACGCTTGGTCTGCGGAGCGATGTTCTCGTCGGCGATCTCGATTCTGCCGATCCAACTCTGGTCGCGGCCGCCGAAGCCGATGCCACGCTGGTCGAACGGCATCCGGCCGCCAAGGACGAGACCGATCTCGAGCTCGCGCTCTTGCGAGCGGCCGAAGCCGCACCTGCCAAGGTCACGCTGGTCGGCGCACACGGTGGCCGCACCGATCACGAGCTCACCAACCTTGGACTTATCGCCCAGCGGCGCTGGTTCGACGCCGGATTGTCTTTGGTCGCCGACGACGGTCGGAGAACCGTCCACGTCGTGCACGACCGCGTCGAGCTTGCCGAATCTGCCGGCACCAACATCAGCGTCCTGCCTTGGCTCGGTCCTGCGACCGGCGTCGAAGAACGCGGCATGCAATGGGACCTGACCGACGCAACCCTCGCCGCCGGTACCTCACAAGGCATGAGCAATGTTGCCAAGGCCCCCACCCAACACATCTCAGTGACCACTGGCATCGTGCTCGTCATCATCGACCGCTCGGCCTGACCAGCGAGGTCGTGCGCGTCTGCGGGCGCGTTGCTCTCGCAAGGCTGGTTACGACGTCGGGATCGGTTCACGTTGCGGTTGAGGTCATGCGGCTTCATCGTCGGAAGACTCGGGCCTGGCCGGTTTCTTGACCGGTGCCCGGCTCTCGGTTTGGTTCGAGGTTCTGCTGCCCGCTGGTCCGGTATCGACGATGGTGAGCGGCGGCTCGCCTCTGTGCTGGCGCTCCGGTCGCTGAGGGCGTTTGGGTGCGATTTCGTGGGGGTGCGCTGGTCGGGTGGTCCAGGTGCTGTGGGGGCCTCGGACGATGGTGAGTTCGGCGGCGTGGGTGTCGTGGTGGCAGGTTGAGCAGGTGAGTGCGAGGTCGTCGATGTTGGTTTCGCCTTTGGCGGGTGAGTTCCAGGGTGTCAGGTGGTGGACTTCGCAGCGCAGCCAGTGGGCTCCGCAGAGGACGCAGCCTTTGTCTCGTGCTGCGAGGGCGATGAATTGGGTGAGCGTTGCTCTGCGTTTGAGGCGCCCGAACCACAAGCTGGTGCGGTCGATGTCGTGGATGTTGATGAAGATGTTCGCCCGGCTGAGGATCTCGGCGGCGACCGAGTCGGGGATCGGTCCCACGCCGACCATTTCGGCTGCGGCGTCGGGATTCGTTGCGTCGATGTTGAGCACGACAGCCGGCTTGCCACCGGTACTCGCATCGCTCGTGCCGAGGAGGATGTCTTGCGCGGCATCGAACAACC
>CAZEMU010000119.1:0-12392 GCA_964513315.1 uncultured Acidimicrobiaceae bacterium
GGTCTCGTTGGGTCGGCCAAGCTGCCGTCGCCCGGGGCGCCGACGGGCTCTACCCACTCGTCACCGGAGGCTCCGCCGCCTAGCGGCCGCCGGCGCGCATTCGTTCGTCCATGTCGGCCGGACGGCCGTACGGGGCGCTGCGTTCGCGTTCGAGCGCGTCGGTGCGGTCCATGTTCTGCGCGTCGGTGATCAGCCGCTTCATCATCGACACCGTGCCGGGCGAGTTCGCGGCGATCTGGCTGGCCATCTCGCCGACGGCAGCATCGAGTTCGTCAAGCGGTACCGAATGATTGGCAAGGCCGATGGCCGCAGCTTCAACCCCGGAGATCCGCTTGGCGGTGAAGCTCAGCTCGCGAGCCTTGGCGACGCCCACCCGCTCGGGGAGGCGGACCGACATGCCCCACACCGGCACCAGGCCCCACTGGCCGTGCGTGTCGCCGATTGATGCGTCGTCGGCGCACATGATCAGGTCGCAGCCCAGGACGAGTTCGAGCGCACCGGTGTAGCAGTGGCCGTGCACCCGGGCGATCGTCGCCTGAGGAAGCGCTTCGAGCAGATCGATCGTCTCAGCTTGGTACGTCGCCGTCGGCGCCCGCTCCCCCGCCGCGATCGATCCCAGGTCGTTGCCTGCGCAGAACGCACGACCAGCTCCCTGCAACACGACCACCCGCACCGATTCGTCGTCGCGAATCGATTCGAGATGACCCCGAAGCTCGACGAACGCCGCAGGGTTCATCGCATTGAGCTTGTCCGGACGGTTCAGCGTGAGCGTCGCCACGCCGTCGAGGTCGGAACGTAGAACCAGGCCGTCTTCCATATCCGGACCCTAGGCCCGGACCACGTCAGAGAAGAAAGATGCCGAGCCGAATGCTGTAGCCCGTCATAACGCTCCAGAACAGCACAGCGAACGTCTTCTCCCCCGCCTTGCGGTTGATCGTCGAGCCCGTCCACGTCCCGGCGATCATGAGCGGAATCGCCGCGGCCGCGATCAGGAGAGACGTGCGACCGAGCAGATCCGCTTCGGCGAAGATCGCCGTCTTGGTTGCGTCACCAGCGAAGCTCGCAAGCGACGCTGCGCCCACGAAGTGTCGCCGGTCGAGGTCCAGGTTGCGGATCGCAACACCCTTGAGCGGTCCACTCGTGCCGGAGAAGCCGCTGGTCGCACCCGACACGAACGCGAGCGACGGCGCAAAGCCTCGCCGTACTGGGTTCCATTCGAATCGCTCGGCCGCAAGCGACACCGCGAACATCGTGATGACACCGATGGTCACCGCCCACACCGGCGCATTGACGAGCAGTGTCGATCCAACCGCAGCGCCCGCCATGATCAGCAACACGATCGGAGCGGCCTTGCGGAACGGCAGCGTCTCTCGGTACGCCACGATCTTGGCGACGTTGTTGCTGGCCAACAGCAGCGCCGCAAGTGCGACACCCTCTTTCGTGCCCAAGAACAGCGCAAGCGTCGGCACGAGCAGCAGCGAACCACCGAGCCCGGCCGAAGCCGAGACGGTAAAGGACGCGTAGACCGCGACGAGGACCCCGAGGATCGCAAGGATGTGCACGTGTTGGTGGTGAGTTAGGCGCCGATGATGCCCATGTCGAGTTCAGCGAGCATGTCGTTGAGTGCGGCCAGGTCGGTTTCGCGCAGCGACGAGTATGCGCCGAGCTGCTCGTCGATCTGGCCCGCGACTTTGTCGTAGACGGTGAACGATTGGGTGGTCGGCGGCTTGTCGGCCGAGCCGATCACTGGCGGCAGGCCAGCCATGCGTTCGAACAGCTTCTCGCGGTAATTGAGCGTGTCGCCACGGCTAGTGAACTCGCGCTGCACCAGCTCGGACTCGATCGCATCGAGGCGTTCGACCAACGACTCACCCGCAGCGAGCACCTCCGCGTGCTGCTCGGTGTCGAGGCGGTCCGTCCAGCCGGCGACCTGCTTCTTCATCAGGCGGATCCCGTTAACACAGTCGACGAGCTCGCTGAGCTTGCCTTGGACCTGGAGCAACAGATCGCGCTGGGCCGCGAGGTCTTCGACCGGCGTCTCAACCCGAGGGTCACGCAAGAGCTGGAACGACTCGGTCATCGACGCGTCGCCAGCTTCGAGGCGCACCTGGTAGCTGCCGGGCACGCACAGCGGGCCCTTGGGTCGGCCGTGGAAGTCGGTGTCGACCATCTTGGGACCGGCCGGGTGGCGCATCTCCCACTGGAAGACGTTCATGCCTGCATGCGCGGTCGCGTAGCGACCGTCGCGGTCTTCTTCGGCTTCGGGCTTGTCGCTCGTGAACGATTCGATGAGCTCGCCGTCAGCATCGAGGAAGCTCAACGTGACGGGTTCTGCCGGTTCGTCGCCGAGCCAGTATGTGACCCGCACGCCACGGTCCAGGTCGGTGCCACCGTCGATCACCCGCTTGCGCTGGTAGCCCGTCTCGTCTTCTTCGAGATAGAACGTCGCGTTCTGACCGATCGTGACGTGGTAGTTCTTGCCGCCCTTGCTGCCCCAGAAATCAGCGAACAGGTCAGGCGGCGTGCGCACTGCATCGCGCGGCGTGAAGAGGTGGGCCGATGCGGCCAGCAGGTCGTCGTGGGCCTGGTGAAGCTGCGTCAGGTCGTCGAGGATCCAGAACGAACGCCCGTGGGTGGCGACGATCATGTCGGTGTCTTTGACGATGAGGTCATAGACCGGGGTCACCGGCAGGTTGCACTGCAGCGACTGCCAGTTGGCGCCGTCATCGAATGACACCCACAACCCAAGCTCGGTGCCGACATAGAGCAGGCCCGGCTTATTCGGGTCTTCGCGAACCACACGACAGAACTCGCCGTCGGGCAAGCCCGCATCGATGCGGGTCCATGACTCGCCGAAGTCGGTGGTCTTCCACACATACGGCGCGTAGTCGCCGTTCTTGTGGCGAGCGACGCTCATGTAGACCGTGCCGTCGTTGTGTGGCGATTCGGCCAGCATCGTGATCTGGCTGAACTTCTCGAGGCCCGCAGGCGTGACCTCGGTCCAGCTGCCGCCATCGTCGGCGCTGACGTGCACGCGACCGTCGTCGGAGCCAGCCATAAGCGAGCCGGGACGGTGGGCCGACGCGATGAACGAGAAGATCGTGGCGTACATCTCGGCGCCAGCGGTGTCCATGGTGAGCGGACCAGAGACGCCGAGCGTGTCGGGGTCGGCGTAGGTCAGATCGGGGCTGATCTCGTCCCAGCTGTGGCCCTCGTCTTTGGTGCGGAAGACCTTGTTGCCGCACGCATACAGCGTGTTCGGATCCTGGGGCGAGAAGACGATCGGATATGTCCACTGGAAGCGGACCTCGGCGGTCGCGCCGTCGTGATAGCCCTCGGGCCAGATCGAGACGAGCTGGACCTGGCCGGTCTTCTTGTCGAAGCGTTGCAGGGCCTCGCCGCCACCGGGCGAGCTACCGATCGCGCCGACATAGACGATGTCAGGGTCGCCGGGCTTGGGGGCGATATAGCCGCTCTCAGCGGTGCCGGGCGGGTAGCAGTCACCCCAGTTGATCGCGCCCTTGCCGGTCTGACTCGGCACCGCGATCGACGAGTTGTCCTGCTGGGTGCCGTAGACGGTGTAGGGGAATTCGTCGTCGACGGCGACGTGGTAGAACTGCGCCGTGAGCTGGTTGTAGATGGTCGACCAGCTCGAGCCGGCGTTGAGCGACACCCATGCGCCGCCGTCGTCACAGCCGATCATGCGGTCCGGGTTCTTCGGGTCGATCCAGAGCCCGTGGTTGTCGCCGTGAGGTGTGTGGAACTCGTCGAAGTTCTTGCCGCCGTCGATCGACTTCCAGGCCGAGGCGTTCATGACGAAGACGGTGTCGGCTTCGGTCGGGTGGGCCTCGACGTGCATGTAGTACCAGGGGCGCCAGCACAGGTCGGGCTTGGAGCTGACCTTGGTCCACGTGTCGCCGTGATCGTCGCTGCGGTACAGACCGCGCTTGCGGAACTCGGCTTCGACGAGTGCGAACACACGCCCGGGTTGTGCCGCCGACGCCGACACGCCGATCTTGCCGAGCGTGCCGTCGGGCATTCCGTCGTTGGTCGAGATATCGGTCCAGGTGTCGCCGCCGTCGAGGCTGCGCCAGAGACCGCTGTCGGGACCGCCGCTGTTGATGGACCAGAAGTTGCGGCGCGCCTCCCACATGGCGGCGTAGACGATGCGAGGGTTCGTCGGATCGATCGAGACGTCGATTGCACCGGCACCTTCGCTGACGTGCAGCACGAGGTCCCAGGTCTCGCCACCATCGTTCGAGCGGTACAGCCCACGATCGGGATTGTCCTTGGCCGAATGGCCGAGCGCAGCGACGTAAACGGTGTCGGGATCGCTCGGATGGACTTCGATCCGGCCGATATGGCGGCTCTCCGGAAGCCCCATGTGCGTCCAGTTCTTGCCCGCGTCGGTCGACTTGTAGACGCCATCGCCGTGGGTGACATCGATGCGGATCGTGGCCTCGCCCGTTCCGGCATAGATCACATTGCCGTCGCTCGGGGCAACGGCAAGGGCACCGATTGCAGCCGTCGACAGCTGGCCGTCGGTGACGTTCTCCCAGTACTGACCAGCATCGTCGCTCTTCCACACGCCGCCTGCGCAGGCGCCGAAGTAGAAGACGTTCGGGCGATCAGGATCTGCGGAGACGGCGACAACACGGCCACCGCGGGTGGGACCAATGCAGCGGTAGCGAACTTGACTCAGCAGCTTCGGATCGACAGTTGCCACGATTCCCCCTGGGTAGTGAGGACCCGAAAACTAGTCGGTTCGCACTGCTCGGGCCTCGCCGCTATCGGTTGTTCACACTCACGCAAACAAGGCAGCCGCGGCAGCCGAGTCGAGGTACTCATCGGAGCGGGCGATGCGACCGTCGGCGTCGAACTGGACGACCACACAAATGTCGATGCTCACGACGCGACCGTCGGGCTTGGTGAACACGGCGTCGTGCATTTCGGTGGCTGACGATTCGCCGTAGACGCGGCGAGCTCGCTCGTAACGCAGCTGGGTTCCGTCGGCGGTGAATGCGGGCAGCGCCACCATCGCATCGGCCTTCTTGAGTTCACGACCAACGTTCTGACGCAGACGTGCGTCGTCGGCGAAGTGACCGGCGAACCGTTCCCAGTCGCCCTCTTCGGCCGCGCCGAACAGATCGTCGAGGATGGTGTCGATCTCGGTCGGGGTCATAGTAGGTCTCCTGTCATGGCTTGGTGAACGAGTCCGATGAGCTCTTCGCTGAAGCGGCCCGTCGTGCCGAAGTCGTCTTCGATCACCCAGTAGGCGCCGTAGCCGTCTTCGAGGTTGAGCCACGGATAGGCGCCCCATGCGCCACCGTCGCTGATGATCCCAGTCTCTTCATCGACCCACCAGCCCATGCCGTAGCCCGTGTTCTCGCCGGCGGTTCCGCCGTAGTCGCTGATGCGGTCGGCGTGCATGCGATCGAGTGAGTCTTGAGAGAGCACCTGTTCGCCGTCGCAGACGCCGCCCCGAAGGTGCATCAGCAAGAGCGTTCCGTAGTCAGCGGCGGAGATGTAGGCGCCGCCTTCGATGTTCGGGTTGGTGGCGGCTTCGTGCAGGTCCGGGTCGCCAGCAAAGCCCGCCGGGTAGCCATCGGCGCCGCCGGAGACGGCCAGAATGTTCTGCCAGCCGAGGCTCTCGACGCCACAAGGCTCGACGTAGATCCGCTCAACAAGATCGACCCAGCTCTCGCCCGAGGCAACCTCGGCCAGTGCGCCCGCAACTTGCCATTGCGCGCCGCCGTAGCGGAACTCGGTATCGGGAGCGAGCACGTCGTCGTTATCGCTCACGCTGGACAGCACCTGCTCGCCACATTCCTGCAGCGTTGGGCCGGGCAGCCACTGGCAGATGTAGGGCCCGTAGAGCAGGTCGGGTCCGAGGCCGACCAGGCCGGAGCTGTTGGAGACGAGCTGGACCGGCATGAGTTCGGGGTGATCCGGCGCCCAGGCGGCGATGTCGGTCACGGGCGCATCGATGTCGAGGACGCCCTCTTCGTCGAGCTTCATGAGCACGCCCGCCGCGATCATCTTCGACGACGAGGCCACCATCGAAATGCGTTCTTCGGTGAAGCCACCGAACGCCTCGTGGTAGACCACCCCGTCGTCAACGTGGACGATGATCAGACCGGCACCTTCGAGGCCTTCGTCATTGACGAAGGCCTCGGCAGCGGCGGTTACGGCGCTGAAGTCACGCCCGGGAACCTCAGTCGGCTCTGGTTCTGGGGTTGGCTCGGCGGTTGGTTCCGGCTCGGGGGTCGGCTCTGGCTCAGCCGTTGGCTCCGGCGCCTCAGTTGGTTCCGGCTCGGCGGTTGGTTCCGGCTCGGGTTCGGCCGTTGCCTCGGGTTCCGCGGTCGCAGCAGCTTCGTCTGCGGGCGCGGCATTATCGGCCGAGTCGGACGACGAGCCTCCGCACGCCGCAAGCAGCAGTGCGAGTGCGAGCACCGGCGCGATCCAAGAACGGGTCTTCGTCATAGCGCGACCGTAGAACACGATCGCAGCGCTCGCAGCACTGATTAGCGCTCGACCGGCTCCTCGAATCGAACACACGAGCCGCGATCGAACTGCGCATCGCCCGCACAGAGGAGGGCTTCGTCGAGCTCGATCTGGACGCGACACTGCCCGGCGACTAGCTCACCTGTTGCGCATCGTTGCTCGCCAGCGACGACGGCAACGCACTGACCAGCCCGCAACGAAGCCGTCGCAGGACAGGTCGGTTCCGCAGCCGTTGCAGGACGGGTAACGATGCAACCTTCCGACGCCAAGACCCCTTCGACACACGACGGCTCGAGGGCTTGTTCCTCGAAACAGCTGGTGCCGACCAGGAGCTGTCCGGCGGCGCACCGGAACGGCGTCGGGGCGGCCGCGGTGCGGACCTCGCAGCCCGCTCCCGTGGTGGATGAGCCGGCGGGACAGTCTGCAGGCACCACGGTGAAGCAGTCATCGCCGTTGGAGATCGCTCCGGTCGGGACGCAGATGCGCTCGATCGTCGGCGCTTTACCGCAGTTCGTGTGCTCCTTGCTCTGCGTCGACGGTTGACATCCTTCGCCGGGCAAACACTGGTTGCCACCGGGCGCCACACCATTCGGACAGGTCTTCCGTGTCTCGACGGGCCCGGGCACGGCACAGCCGCCCGGCACGACCGCCCCCGAGGTGCAACCACCAGCAATCGTCGACACGCAGTCATTCCCATCGAGACGTCCGCCGCCCGGGCAGACAAGCTCGCCGCCTTCGGCCGGGGACCGTTCGATGCGACATGCGCCCTCGACTTCGACGCCGTCGGCACACGCCTGAGCAGGAGGAGCGATGCTGCGACATACATCGCCGTCAAGCTCCCCGCCCTGGGGACAGGTCTGGCCCGACGCGGTTGGAGCGGTGATGACCTGGCACTCCCCACCGACGACTTGGCCCGGCGAGGGGCACGAGATTGCGGCGTCGACAAGGACGAAACAGCCTGCTTCGCCATCATCGACGCCGCCCTGCGCCACGCAGGCTTCGTTTCGTTGCTCGGCGGGGGCCGGTGAACTAATGCGACATTGGTCGTTCACGAGGAGCCCAGATCGACACACCAACACCGGCGCTTCCGAACTCGGCACGGCCGAAGGCGGAGCTACTGCTTCAGCTGGAACTGTCACGACTGGCTCGGGTCCCGTGGGGCCGATCTCGCCTGCTTCAGTCTCAGGTGCTTCGGTCGCGGGTACATCCGTCTCGGTCATCACCGCGGCAGCTGAGCCTGCGTCCTCTGGTTCGGGTCCCGTTGCGATCGCGGGCGGATCTGCTTCTTCGCTGCCGACCTCGAGCTCGCCTGACGCCGGCACCGGCGCCGCAGACTCGGACGGATCTGCCGCGGGCATGGCTGCAGCATCGACTTCGACCGAGCGGGTGTCATCTGCACCGGGGCGGAACACCAACAGCAGAGCGATCGCGGCGAGCACGGCGAGCAACACGCCTGCGACGATCGCCGCAACACCCGCGAAGGGTGGGCGGTGGCCCGCACCGAGCCACCGCCCGCGCCGCCTCCAGAGCAGTTGGAGGGGCGTACTTGCCGCCAGCGTGGCGGGATTGAACGTCGGCCAGGTCGCCAATTCGTCGGCCAAGGTCGCGCCGTAGGACGAAAGCCGCTGTTCGAGATCAACGAAGTCGTTCATTGGGCGGCTCCGAGCTCGGTGCGCAGGCGAGCCATACCGCGATGCACCCGGTTGCGGACGCCGTGCAGCTCCAGGCCCATCAGCTCCGCGACCTCGCGATAGGTCCACTGGAAGCAGTGCACCAAGACAATTGTCGTGCGCTGCTCTTCGTCCAGCAGCGCCAGGGCATCGGCCAGACCCGGCTCGATCCACGGTTGCGTATCGTCGACGTTCTCGGTCGGGTACCGAATCGGCTCACGACTCCAGCGCAACAGTCGCCGGGACTTGCTCTGGCCGACCCGGTAGAGATAGCCAGCCGGATTCTCCATCCCGGCGAGACGTTCTCGATGTTCCCAAGCCCACGCCAGGGTCTCCGAGGTCACTTCTTTGCCGACGTCGGCGCCGTAGCGCGCCAAGAACGCCGTGCTCAGTCGACGTTCGAGGTCGACGACGTCGAGCAGCCCGAGCTGATCAGCTTCGGAGGGTTGCCGGGTGCGCTGGCGGCGTGGAACAAGGCGGCTGCGGGTCTCCCGGGCATGGAAAGAGAGAGGAAACACCGCAGCCACGCATTGCAAGACCCGCTAGCGACCGTTTTGTCTCAAAGTTTTTCGGATTCTTCACGATGACGGGTCGCCGAGCACGGCAGCGACCAGGTGCACACGCGGCGTATCCCCTCCATTGAGGGCCGTGTGATAGCCGCGAGTGTCGGTGAAGTACACGCTCCCATCAGCGGGCAGGTGCGTGCAGTGATGGTTGACTACGAAGAGGCAACCGGGGTTCGTATGGATGGGAACGTGGAGCCGGGGTTCGGGATCTCGGTGCCACGAATTGGCATTGAACGGCTGCTTCAAATTGATGCGAACGCGGCCAATCGTCGCCACCGTTCGAAGCTCGGTCACAACGTCAGCGATATAGGTGCCCTCGAACTCAGGCACCAGCTCGGAGTAGTCATGCTCATCGACAATTGGATCTCGAGCGATCTCCTCGTAGGTGTCATCAGGCCGGATCCAGAAGCGGCCTGACAGGTCAACCTCGTCTCGTCCTTCGGTCCCCGGACGTCGCGTCACGGGCAGGACCCCGAAGCCCCACTCTCCGTACGTCTGGTCGTAGTCGAGGCGGCCGAGGACCTCGTCGAGGCTGGAGCGCAACTGCGCGATGTCGACCGTGATCGCGAGTCGTTGAACGCCAGGTCCGGCGACGAAGTCGGCGACCTGGGCCGCGTCTGGCGGAGGCGACGACCACGGAGCCGACGCTGTCTCGGTCATCGGGTTGCGACCGCGACCAGGTAGTTGCCGTCGTCGTCCCACGGATCGCCATCCCAGGTTGAGTAGCGCTCGATCGGGCGCAGACCAGCGTCGGTACACCACGCATCCCACTCGTCGGCCGTCACTCCTCGACCGAGCGAAAAGCCCGCGATCAGGTGGCCGCCTGGGGCGACGTGGCGAGCGGCGCCAGCGACCACCGCCGATTCAGTCCCTGGTTGGACAAACAAGATGATGTTGCCGGCCATGACGACGGCGTCGAACGTGCGCCCCATGTCGAGCGCAGACAGATCGGATTGCACCCAGGTCAGCTCGGGCGCCTTGCTTTGCGCAGTGGCGAGCATCGATTCGTCGAGGTCGGTGCCGGCGGCATCGACGCCACGTCGAGCGAACTCGATCGCCACCCGGCCCGTGCCACACCCGGCATCGAGCACCGAGGCCGGTTCATAGCGTTGGGCGAAGTCGACCTCGCCGTGCGGGTTCTCGCCTCGCTCGGCCATGCGTTTCCACGCCGTGTCGTACGAGCCCGCTCGGGTGCCGTCCCATCGAGATGCGCCAGTCATCGTTGCAGCGTATTGCCCCGCGTCGGGGCGCCGCTTGGCGTGAGCCGGTCAAACTTGGGAGGGTTGGGCATGCTTCGCCTTCGCCAAATCGCACTTGTTGCCCGTGACCTTCGTCCGGTCGAGCAGGCCATCTGCTCCGAGCTCGGTCTTGAGATGTGTTACCGGGACCCTGGACTCAGCCACTTCGGGCTGCGGCATGGGCTCTACGCCATTGGCGATCGGATCCTCGAGGTCGTGGTTCCGAAGCAGCCGGGCACGACCGCCGAACGATTCCTCGACCGCCGGGGCGGCGATGGCGGCTACATGGTGATCTTGCAGACCGACGACCTTGCGGCGGAGAAGGCACGCATCGAGCAAGCGGGTATCCGGATCGTGCACGAAGGCGGCACCAAGGGCATGGGCGCCGATGGCGAGAGCGCGTCGATCGATGGCATCCACATGCATCCCAAAGATGTGGGTGGGGCGATCCTGTCGATCGATCAATCCGACCCGCCAACGAGTTGGGGGTGGGCCGGCTACGACTGGGAGTACCACAGCCTCGATGGCGTCGTGACCGACATGGTCGCGGTCGATATCCAGGCCGACGATCCCGATGCGATGGCGGCCCGCTGGGCAACAGCTGTCGGCCGTCCCGTCAGCGACGGCGTGATGGAACTCGATGACGCACTCATCCGTTTTGTCGAGGAGACCGACGGCCGAGGTGACGGCCTGGCCGCTGCCGACTTGGTGGCAACCGACCGAAGCCGGGTAGGCGAAACGCTCACCTTGTGCGGCACCGATTTCCGGATGGTCTGACATGACTGCGCCGAACACCACCGAAGAGCCGAACACGCCCGAGACCGAATGGACCCGGGTGCGCTACGACGTGCCGGCCGAACGGGTCGCCCGCATCACGCTGGCTCGCCCCGAGGCAGCCAACGCCCAGGACTACCTGATGCTCTCCGAGCTCAACCAGGCGTTCGACCGCGCTATCGGCGACGAGGACATCCGGGTCATCGTGCTGGCCGCAGACGGCAAGCACTTCTCATCGGGCCACGACCTGGGCGAGTTCAACCCCGACATGAGCGCACTGCCGACCATCGGTACGCAATGCCACTTCGAGGCGCCTGGCGCCGAGGGCTACATGGCCCGCGAGGCCGAGATGTATGTCGGCTTGTGCTGGCGCTGGCGCAACCTGTCGAAGCCAACGATTGCCTCGGTGCAGGGCAAGGTCATCGCTGGCGGGCTGATGCTCGTCTGGCCGATGGACATGATCGTGTGCTCCGACGATGCGACGTTCTCGGACCCCGTCGTTGCGCTGGGCGTGAACGGACACGAGTACTTCGTGCACCCCTACGAAGCCGGCGCACGCCTTGCCAAAGACATGCTCTTCACCGGTCGCGCGATTGGGGCAGAAGAGGCGTTGCAGCACGGCATGGTGAACCGAGTCGTGCCTCGCGAAGACCTCGAGAGCGAAACGCTGGCGCTCGCATCGCACATTGCCCGTCGGCCGATGTTCGGTCTCACGTTGGCCAAGCAGTCGGTCAACAACTCTCAAGAGGCCATGGGTATGTACACGTCGATCCAGTCGGCGTTCGGCCTGCACCATGTCGCCCACAGTCACAACCGACTCAAGCACGATGGCTGGTTCATCGACCCCGAAGGACCTCAGATCATTCGCGACGAAGCCTGACGTCCCGCGCAATCAGGCGCGGGCGAGTCGGAGCATCTCGAGCGGGCCATCCGACGCCGCGCGGTTCGGCACCACCCGGGCCAGTAGCAGTGCACCTTCGAGCGCAGCGATGAAGCCGCTGGCGAACGCATCGGGGTCGAGGTCTCTCTGCAGCTCGCCGGCGGCCTGCCCTTGCTCGACCGTTCTCTGTACCCAGATGTGTTGCCCGGCGAAGAAGGCGCGAATCCGCTTCTGCATTGCAGGCGACGTGTCTTGCCAGTCGGCGGTGAGCGCACCGCACAGGCAGAAGCGCCCCTCGCGACTCGGCGCAGTGAACACGTCGACGTACGCAGCGAGCCGATCGACAGCGTTCGTGTGGTCGAGCTTGGCGA
Source organism: uncultured Acidimicrobiaceae bacterium (assembly GCA_964513315.1). Taxonomy (GTDB): domain Bacteria; phylum Actinomycetota; class Acidimicrobiia; order Acidimicrobiales; family UBA10347; genus UBA10347. The sequence goes on from CAZEMU010000119.1 coordinate 12,004, forward strand.
CGGCGTCTTCGAACGCCTCGATGTATTGCGACGCCGCGGCGTCGATGAGATCGCTCTTGCGACGGAAGTGATGATGCAGCGATGGCGCCCGCACGCCGAGCTGTTCTGCGAGCTGCTGGAAGCTGAACGAGGTGCCGTTGGTCTGGATCGCAGTCGTTGCTTCTTGGATGAGCTCGGTCCGCAGATCGCGGCCGGTGGGGCGTGCCATGGGAGAAAGTCTACTAGTAGATAGACTCTCTCGATGTCCACGACCCCCTCGGCCGAAGTACTCGACCTTGTTGTGGTCGGCGCGGGCATCGCCGGCGTGGCGCTTGCGGACATCATGCAGACAGCGGGCCGATCGGTAGAGGTGCTGGAAGCTCGTGACCGCGTCGGCGGCCGGCTCCTTG
>CAZEMU010000120.1:0-12022 GCA_964513315.1 uncultured Acidimicrobiaceae bacterium
TGAGCTACCTGTTCATCAGCCACGATCTTGCCGTCGTCGAACGAGTGAGCCATCGAGTCGCCGTCATGTATCTCGGTCAGATCGTCGAGATCGGACCTCGCTCGGCGATCTTCGAGAACCCGCAGCACAGCTACACCAAACGCTTGCTCGATGCGGTGCCGATCGCCGATCCACGTGCCCGCCGTGAACGTCCGCTCATCACCGGCGAGATTCCCAGCCCCGTGTGGGCGCCGGGTACGGCCCCGAAACGCGTCGACCTCGTCGAGATTTCTCCCGGACACCTCGCGGCTCGCGAGGACTAGTACGGCATCCCCAACCACGGCCCTGAACCGACTGGACTCAACATGATCACTGAACCGTTCACGATCTTCACCGCCCGGAAGATCATCACGATGAATCCGAGCAACCCGACGGCCGAGGCCGTTGCGGTCTCCGGTGATCGGATCTTGGCCGTTGGTTCGCTCGAAGAGTGCAAGTCCTGGGGCGAGCACACGGTCGATGAGACCTTTGCCGACAAGGTGCTGACACCCGGCTTCATCGAAGCGCATAGCCACGTGATGGCGGGTGGCATGTGGACGATGCCGTACGTCGGATTCTTCGACCGGCGCGGCGCCGACAACAAGCTGTGGAAGGGCTGCAAGAGCGTCGAAGAGGTTGTCGATCGCTTGATCGAGGTCGAGTCGGAGATGACGGACCCGAGCGAGACGCTGCTGGCATGGGGTCTCGATCCGATCTACTTCCCCGGTGAGCGACTCTTGGCCAAGCACCTGGATCGGGTGAGCGAGACCCGACCGATCTTTGTGCACCATGCGAGCGCTCACTTGGCGACCGTGAATACAGCGATGCTGAACCGGGCCGAGATCACGGCCGAGAACCCGACTCCCGGCATCTCCCTCGATGCCGATGGCAACCCTGATGGCGAGCTCCAGGAGCCGCCTGCGATGCGGCTGGCTCCCGCGTTCGCGGAACTCGCGGGCAGGCTTCGGACCAAGGACGCCATCTGGAACTACGCCACCGAGGCCCGCAACACCGGCGTCACGCTGATCACCGATCTCGGCACGAGCCAGCTCTCGGATCCCGACCAGGTCCAGAACTGGAAGGACACCACCGACGACCCCGAGTATCCGGCACGAGTCATGGTGGCCCTGTCATCAATGATGGGTGGGATCGACGACCCAACGGCGCTCGCCCAGATCGGGGTCGATGTCAAGGAGCAAACCACGGCCAAGCTCAAGTTCGGCATCGTCAAGCTGGTGCTCGATGGCTCGAACCAGGGCTTCACTGGTCGCATCAGCTGGCCGCACTACTACGACGCTCCGGAGACACACCCCGGCAACGGGCTGTGGCTGCTCCCGCCGGACCGGGTGGTTGACATCCTCGAGCCGTTCCACAACGCCGGGCTCACCGTGCATGTGCATTGCAACGGCGACGAAGCCACCGAGGTGTTCCTCGACGCCGTCGAGACCGTGCTCGAGCGCCATCCACGGTGGGATCATCGCCACACGGTCCAGCACTGCCAGACGTCCAAACAGGCGCAGTACAAGCGCATGAAGGCGCTCGGCATGTGCGCCAACCTGTTCGCCAACCACACCTTCTATTGGGGCGATCAGCATCGGGACGTCACCGTCGGCCCGGAGCGCGCCCGAGGGATGAACGCAGCTGCGACCGCGCTGCGAGAGGGCGTGCCGTTCTCGATCCACAGCGATGCTCCGGTAACACCGATGGGTCATCTGCACACCATGTGGTGCGCCGTGAACCGGCTGACGGCAACCGGCCAGGTGCTTGGTGAGCATGAGCGCATCTCGGCCGAAGACGCATTGCACGCGGTCACGCTCGGCGCGGCTTGGCAGCTCAAGCTCGACGACGAGGTTGGCAGCATCGAGGCCGGCAAGATGGCTGACTTCGCGGTGCTGGCTGAAGATCCAACGACCGTCGACCCTGTCACGATCAAGGACATCGACGTCTGGGGCACCGTGCTCGGAGGCGTCCCGATGCAGGCCGATCCGCGCACCTGAGCCGCACGATCGCCATGAGTCCTGAGCGGATCGATGTCACCGTCATCGGTGGCTACCTCGGCTCAGGCAAGACCACGTTGCTCAACCACCTGCTGCGCCGAAACAACGATGCAGCGGTCGATGGGGAATCTGAGCGGTTGGCGGTGCTCGTCAACGACTTCGGTGACATCAACATCGATCTCGATCTCATCGAGTCCCAGACTGACGACACCATTGAACTCAGCAACGGGTGTATCTGTTGCTCGATGGTCGACGGATTCGCCGAGGCGTTGGATCGGATCGTTGCGTTCGATCCCCGTCCGGACCGGCTGGTCATCGAGACGAGCGGCGTCGCCGACCCGTCCACGGTCGCCGCCTATGGGCACGGCCCAGGGCTCGCACTCGATGCGGTCATCGTCCTCGTCGACGCCGAGACGATTCGCAAGATGGCCGACGACAAGTACTTGGCGCAGACCATCCGTCAGCAGCTCGCAGCGGCCGAGGTGCTGGTGCTGAACAAGTCCGACCTGGTGAGTGCCGAGGAGCTGACCGCTACCCAAGCATGGCTGCGAGATGCATGCCCCGACTCGTACGTGGTGACGACGACGAATAGCGAGGTCGCTCCGGAGGTGTTGTTCGGGCGGATGTCGACTCGCACGTACGAGGCCGACGGTCACCACCATCCCGAGCGGTTGTTCTCAACCCGCTCAGTGCATGCCGATGCGCCCGTGACCAAACCCTGGGTCGAGGAGCTGATGGGCAGCCTCGACGACACGGTTGTGCGAGCAAAGGGCCTCGTGCATCTTGCCGACGACGAACGCCCCTGGGTCGTGCAACGAGTCGGCAAGCGATGGTCGCTGCGTCCGCACCGTGCCCCCTGGCCCGGCGACCCCGGCACCAACATCGTCATCATCGAACGCACCGCGGCGTCCTGACCCCGCCTCCGCAAATCTGTACGTTTCTCACGCCCAGAGCGTGAGAAACGCACAGATTTCATTGGGGCTGCTGGCTCGTGTGCGAAGCTGGGCCCATGCTGACGAACACGCTCGAGCTCGACGCCGAAGCCTTCCATGCCGGCACCGGGTGGGAGATCAAACCCGAAGGCGCCTGCAAGGGCGAAGTCTGTGTGCCGCTGCCCGACGGGTACAGCGCTACTAGCACAGCCGAACGCCTTGGCATGGCGGTTGTCCACGACGACGCCGCTGGCGTGTGGGCACTTGGCCCCGAGTCGCTCAACGGTCGTGCGCTCACGACGGCGACGGCGCCAGAACTCGTGCTCAACGATCTCGAGGGCAACGAGTTCCGGCTGTCGTCGCTGCGAGGCAAGAAGGTCGTGCTCGTCTCCTGGGCTCCCTATTGAGGTTGCCGCTATGACCTGCCCGGGTGGCAGGCACTGCATGAAGAACTCGCTCCTCAGGGCGTCGAGATTGTCTCTGTCTCACTTGAGATGAGTGACCCCGAAGCGTCCCGCGAGTTCATCGAAGCGGGCTGGGCGGCCGGCTCGGGCGTAAACCACACGTCGCTGCTGGACCCAACCCATCAGATGGACGCTCTCTTTGGCGTGGTCAACATTCCGAACGTTGTCTGGATCGATGAGGATGGCATGATCGTCCGGCCGGCGGAACCCGGTTGGGGTCCAGGCGACTTCTACCCTGACTGGCTGCGTGAGTTCTTGGAGACCCGCGATGCCGAGGTCGAGGCCAAGGCTGCCGAGGTCGAAGCGACGAATCCTGAGCTTGCCGCAAAGCTTCGTGGCGGTCAGGACCGTGACTCCTACGCCGATGCAATCCGCGACTGGGCGGCCAACGGTGCCGAGAGTCGGTTTGCGTTGAGCCCGAGCGAAGTCGTTGATGGCTCCCAAGAACGCTCCCAGGACAAGTCCGAAGGCGCAGCCCACTTCGAGCTCGCGCTGCATCTGTGGGAACAAGGCAATCGCGACGGCGCGTTCGCTCACTTCCGCGAAGCGCACCGTCTGCAGCCGGACAACTGGACCTACAAGCGCCAAGCCTGGTCGCTCGTCGGCAACGAGGCCGCTGGCGGCGGCGAACTCGGCCGCTTCAACCAAGGCCCGCTACCGGGTCAAGAAGACGACTGGCCCTTCGAAGGCACCTTCACCTCCGAAGCGGGCGCCACTCCCGCCGGCGACTACTACCCCAAAACCCTCGACGTCTAGCGCCGAACAGGTGTCAGGCACCGTCCGGGATTAGCTCGCCATTCCGGGTGGGATGGGGAAGACAGAGACGAGCGTGGCGCCGGTGTCGGTGCGGAACTCGTCGTGGGTCGTGCCCTGTTCGGCTGCGTACGCATGGCCGGCTTCCATGAGCACGCCGTTTGACACCATCGAGCCTTCGAGGATGTAGGTGAACTCAGGTTCATTGGTGTGCTCGTGGGTGCCGCCGACGTAGCCAGCCTCGAACTTGAACATCGTCATCGTCTTGCCGTTGGCGACGCCGAGCATCTTCATGGCGATGCCTTCGCCCAACGGCTGCCACTCCATCTCGGAAGCGTCGGTGAACGTCCAACCCGCATTGTCAGTCATGGGGGAGACCCTAGAGGTTCTGGAGGATGCCGATGATCTCGGTGGGCGAGTCGGCGACGTGGGCGCCGCCAGCGGTCAGCGCGGCCATCTTCGAGGCCGCCGTTCCCTTGCCGCCCGACACCAACGCGCCGGCGTGGCCCATCTTCTTGCCTTCGGGGGCGTTCTTGCCGGCGATGAACGCGACGACTGGTTTGGAGAGCGATGGGATCAGCTCGGCGGCCTCTTCTTCCATCGGGCCACCGACCTCGCCTAGCAACACGATCGTGTCGGTGTTCGGATCTGCGTCGAACATCTGCAGCGCCTGCGCGAACGTGGTGCCGACGATGGGGTCGCCGCCCAAGCCGAGCATGGCGGACTGGCCATAGCCAGCCGAGACCAGGTTCAGGTTGATGAGGGCGCCGAGGCTTCCGCTGCGAGACACGACGCCGATGCGGCCGGGAGCGAACAGGCGCTCGGACCAGCCGGGCATGATGCCGGCGAAGTCACGGCCGGGGAACACGACGCCGGGACAGTTCGGCCCGATGATGCGAGCGGCGTTGGCTCGGGCTGCAGCGAGGATCTCCATCGTGTCGTGGACGGGTACGAACTCGGCCAGCACGATCACGTTCGGCACGCCGGCTTCGATGGCCTCGATCGCGGCGCCCTTGGCGAAGCGAGCCGGAACGAAAATCACCGACAGGTCGATCGCGTTCGCATTGATGGCATCGGTAACGGCGCTGTACACGGGCACGCCATGGATCCGTTGGCCGCCCTTGCCGGGCGTGCATCCAGCGACGACGTTGGTGCCGTAGGCGAGCATCTGCTCGGTCCAGTACGAGCCCTCGCCGCCAGTGATGCCCTGCACCAGGGTGCGCAGTGGCGTGGCGCCGAACAGTGACGTCGAGTCGAGAAGGTCGCTCATGCCGAGGCTCCTGCCGCGTTGGCGATCGCTTCAAGAATCGCGTCGTCCATGAGGTCGTGGCACTCCAAGCCGAGCTCGTCTCGGACGAGCTGCTGAGCCCGTTCTTCACCCGTGCCGTGAATACAGAACGAAACCGGCAGATCGGGAGCGAGCTCTTTCCAACCAGCGATGAGCCCCTCAGCGATCACATCGGTGCGGGCGTAGGCGCCGCACAGGTTCACGAGCAGGCTCTTGACCTTTGGATTGCTCAGCACCAGCTCCAACGCTGGCGTGGCTCGCTTGTATGCCATGCCGCCGACTTCGAGGAAGTTGGCCGGGTTGCCGCCAAGCGCCGTGACAGCGTCCATGGTCGACATGGTCAGGCCGGCGCCGTTGGCGAGCACGCCGACGTCGCCGTCGAGTTCGACAAGCAGGAAGTCTTGCTCGGCGGCCCGCAGCTCCAGGTCGGTGCCGGTCGGACGTTGTTTGGGCAGGCCCTCTTGGCGGAACATCGCGTTGTCGTCGATGACGAGCTTGCAATCCAGCGCCACGACGTCGCCGCTGGTGGTGACCGCCATCGGGTTGATCTCGATGAGCTGCGCGTCGAGGCTACGGAACAGCCCGTAGAGCGTGACGAGCACGCCGGCCAGCGAGGCCTGCACGACCGGGTCGCTCGTGACCCGGCCCGCAGCGTCGAGCGCATCGGCGGCGCCCATGCCGTAGCGAATATCGATCGACGCCCGAAGGACGGCCTCGGGGTTCTCGGCGTGAACCTCTTCGATGTCCATACCGCCCTCGGCGGAGAGCATCAGCAGCGGACCTGCGGTTGCTGGATCGACCATGAACGCCACGTAGAGCTCGTGCGCGATGTCGGCTTTGCCCTCGACGAGCACTCGCTCGACGAGGTGCTCGCCGAGCTGCATGCCGAGGATCGTTTCGGCCGCCGCTGCGGCCGCGTCGGGGCTGTCGGCCCCGATGATGCCGCCGCCCTTGCCCCGCTTGCCGGCAGGGACCTGGGCTTTGATCATGACCGGTGCGGCAATCTCGGCGGCGGCAGTGGCCGCTTCTGCAGGCGTGGCGGCAATGGCACTGGGCGGCGTAGGCACGCCGCCAGACGCGATCAGGGCCTTGGCGTCAGCTTCTTCGATGAACATGTGTTTCCTTGGTCCGCTGGTGCTTAGCCGTGACGAACGAGGAAGTCGCCGAAGAGCTCGTCTTCGGTCGGTTCGGTGCTCGGGATTGGGCGGGCCAGGTACGTGTAGTTCAGGAAGTGTTTGTACGTCAGGTTCTCGCAGCTGTCGTTGTCGCCCCAGGTGCCTGCACCCATCGACAGGGTGAAGTCGAGCCCGTTGTCGAAGCTGCCGCCGTTGTTGTAGGCGTGCGGCTGGTTCACGAGCACTGTCGAGACACGAGCTCGAGCGGCAAGCGCCTCGACCCGCTCGTCGACCTCGGAATGGATACCAGCGCTGTGGCCCTCGCCCATGTAGGCAAGGATCGATTCGACCGTGTCGAGCGCCTGATCGAAGTCGTCGGTCTTGTAGACGGTCAACACGACCGAGAGCTTCTCGCCCGAGAACGGGTGCTCGGGTCCGATGCCGGATTCTTCGACGATGAGGAAGCGCGACTGGTGCGCCGCATCGTCGGGTAGCTCAGCGACCTCGGCGATGCGGCTTGCCGGCTGCGCAACCACATTGCGGTTGAGGTTGCCGCCCGGCCACATGGCGTCTTGGAGCTGCGACTTCTGCTCATCGGGCACCACGTAGCCGCCGTGGTCCTGCAACGCCGCCATGACCTGGTCGTAGACACTGGCTTCGATGACGAGTGAGTTCTCGCTCGAACAGCTGGTTGCGTGATCGAAGGTCTTACTCATCACGATCTTCTCGACCGCAGCGTCGACGTCGGCCGTCTCGTCGATGATCACCGGGGCATTGCCCACGCCGACACCGTGCGACGGCGTGCCGCTGCGATAGGCCAGATCGACGTTGGCCGGTCCAGCGGTCACGAGCGAGTAGTCGCAGTGCGTCATCAGTTCGCTGGCGATTGCCTTGCCGGCTTCCTTGTTCTCGGCGGCGAGGCTGACCATCTGCACCAGATCCTCGGGAGCGCCCAGCTCGGCGAGCTCGATGCGGGCCAACCGCACCGATTCGGCGCAGGTGGCTTCGCCCTTGGGGTGCGGCGCCAAGATCACGGCGTTGCGACCCTTGAGCGTGATCATCATGTTGTTGATCGGCGTTGCGCCCGGATTCGTCGAGGGGAGGATGCAGGCGATGACGCCCATCGGCTTCGCGATCGTCGTGACGCCCCGGGTTTCATCGACGGCAATCACGCCGACGGACGGAGCACCTTTGAGGTCGGCGAGCGTGCCGGTCGTCTTCCGCAGGATCTTGCGAGTCTTGTCATCGGCATTGCCAAGACCGCTCTGCTCCGCAGCGAGGCGGGCAAGCTCGGTGGCGACCTCGGGGCGAGTCGCTCGATAGGCGATCGCGGTTACGAGGTCGTCGACCTGCTCCTGGTCGTAGTGCTCGATTGCTCGCTGGGCCGCGCGGGCACGCTCAACAGCGGCAGTAACGCGTTCGTGGACGCTCTGCTCGATCATCTTGTGAGGCTATTCGACCTGGGCGATCGCCCCGCAGCTACGGCTTCAGGATTTCGGTGCCTTGATCAAGCGAAACAAGATGAATGCCGGGCATCGCTCGAGTTTCTCGAAGACCTCGGGATCCTGCGCTGCCATCTCCGGCAGCGGCCTCGGCTCCACGATGCGCTCGATCAGGAAGCCGGCGTCGGCAAACTGTTCGGTCATCTCAGCCAGCGGCATACGCCACGAAACCACCGCATCACCGGTTCCCCAGATGTCGGTGTTGAGTTCCTTGGCGAAGTAGGAACCGCCGAGCCGGCGAAAGTCGTCGGTGGGGTGGTGCGTGCTGATGACAAGGCTCCCGTCGGGCCGCAGCACTCGGTGCATCTCCCGGAGGAACGACGCGTGGTCGTTGACGTAGTGATAGGCGAGTGCCATCACGACGAGGTCGAACGAGGCGTCGCTGGCCCACGTGAACGGGTCGGAGCAGTCCTGGTGATGGAGCGGCACGTCGTCGCCGATCCGCTTGCGAGCCAGATCGAGCATCGGCTGCGACGCATCGCCGCCGACGAGACGAGCACCCGATGCGATCAGGTCCTCGGCGAGGGCTCCGGCCCCGCACGCAACGTCGAGGACATCGAGGTCGGCTACGTCGCCGATGAGTGCTCGGGTCGCGGGCCGCTCGTACAGCACGTTGTACGGCTGGCTCTCCATGTGCGCCGCGAACTGCTCAGCATGATCGTCGTATTGGTTTGGCTTGATGCCCGCCGTCGTCTCACTTGAATGGACCACAACTCTAGTTTCGCAGATCAGGGCACAAACGCGGTGCCGGCAAGTGTGGAACTCGTGCGCCGGCAGGCGACCGGCTAGACAAGTGCGTCGAGCGGGTCGGTGTAGTCGATGCCGAAGACCTCGGCGACCGATGGTTCGGTGATCTTGCCGTCGATGACATTGAGGCCGTTGCGCAGGTGCTCGTCGTCGAGACATGCCTGGGCAGCGCCCTTGTCGGCGAGCGCGAGCGTGAAGGGGAGCGTTGCGTTGTTCAACGCGAACGTCGACGTCGCAGGAACGGCGCCCGGCATGTTGGCGACGCAGTAGTGGACGACATCGTGCACGACGTAGGTCGGGTCCGAGTGCGTCGTGGCCTTGGCCGTGGCGATGCAGCCGCCCTGATCGATCGCAACGTCGACGAGCACCGAGCCAGGCCGCATGGCCTTGACCATGTCTTCACTGACGATCTTGGGTGCGGCTGCGCCGGGGATCAGCACAGCGCCGATGACGAGGTCCGAGTCGACGACTTCGGTCCAGGCGGCTGCGGCAGTGCTGTACACGGTGCGGAGCGAGGAGCCGAAGCGCTTCTCGAGCCGGTCGAGCACGCTGGTGTCGCGATCGAGCACCGTGACGTCCGCGCCCATGCCGATGGCGATCTCGATCGAGTTCTCGCCGACGACGCCGCCACCGATGACCGTGACCTTGGCGCCCGGAACACCCGGTACGCCTCCCATGAGTTTGCCGGCGCCACCTTGGGGGGCTTCGAGGTGGTGTGCACCTGCTTGTGCCGCCATACGACCGGCGACCTGCGACATCGGGGTAAGCAGGGGGAGCCCACCTCGTGCCGAGGTCACGGTTTCGTAGGCGATGCAAGTGGCGCCGGAGGCCATCAGCTCACGGGTTTGGGGTTCGTCCGCGGCCAGATGGAGATAAGTGAAGAGCAGGTGGTCGGGGCGGAGCATGGCCCGCTCGGGAGCGAGGGGCTCCTTGACCTTGACGATCATTTCGGACTGCGCAAAGACGTCGGCAGCCGTATCGACGACCTTGGCGCCTGCGGCCTCGTAGTCGCTGTTGGAAGCTCCGATGCCAGCGCCGCAGCCGGACTGCACGAGGACGGAATGGCCTCGGCCAGCGAGCTCCTGGGCGCTATTCGGCGTGAGGCCGACGCGCTTTTCATCGGTCTTGATTTCGGTGGGCACGCCGACGATCGTCATGGGCACTCCTGCGCAACGGTGAATTCGGGCTCGAAACGGCCCTGCCGTGATCGTAAACACCGTCTCGTGGTATGTCCTGGCGTTCTTTCGCCGGTGTGAGGGCCTGTGGTGCAAGAAACCGGCACTTCGGGAAGCGTATGCGCTGGTATCGTGCATACATGGCGCTTGACCCGATCGATTCGGCGATTCTTCACGAGCTCCAGGCCGACGGGCGCATGACCAGCGCCGAGCTAGCCGACCGGGTCGGGCTCTCGCCGTCGTCAGCGTCGCGGCGGGTCCGCCGGCTCGAAGAAGACGGGATCATCGACCGCTATGTGATGCTGCTCGACCCGACCGCGATCGGGCGCACCGTGTCGGTGTTCGTCGAGATGAGCTTGGACTCGCAGGCCGAAGAGCTGCTCGACGAGTTCGAGGCTGCGATCGCCCTCACACCCGAAGTCATGAGCTGCCATCTGATGGCAGGCGAGGCCGACTACCTCGTGCACGTGGTGTGCGTCGACGTCGCCGATTACGAGCGCATCCACCGCCAGCACCTGGCCAGCCTGCCGCACGTCGCTCGTCTCCGGTCGAGCTTCGCTATTCGCCAGGTCTGCAATCGGACGGACTACGAACTACCAGCGTAAGCTCGCGCCGTGACGACGAACGCCGAACTCGCCGAGCGCTACCGCGCTGTCCTTCCCGACTACACCAAGCCGTTCTACGACGCGCCGATCTCGATCGACCGCGGCGAAGGCAGTTGGGTCTGGGACCTCGAAGACAACAAGTACATGGATTGGTTCGGCGGGATCCTGACGACGATGGTCGGCCACGCCCAGCCCGATGTCGTCGCCGCCGTGCAGGCCCAGGCCGCCAAGGTCATGCACACCAGCTCGCTCTACCTGAGCGAGCCGATGATCGAGTTGGCCGAAGAGGTCGCCGCCGTCAGCGGTATCCCTGACGCTCGCGTCTTTTTCACGACCTCGGGTTCCGAGGCCAACGACATGGCGATCTTGCTGGCGACGGCGTATCGGAAATCGAACGAGATCCTGGCGATGCGCAACAGCTACCACGGGCGCTCATTCACGGCCCAAGCGATCACGTCGCACCGCTCGTGGTCGACAACGTCGGTGTCGGGCCTGTCGGTCAACTTCGTCCACGGCCCCTACAAGCTCCGCAGCCCGTTCAGCGAACTCGACGACGAGGCGTTCACCCAAGCTTGCGTCAGTGACCTCGTGCAGGTGCTCGACATGATGACGGCCGGCGATGTGGCGTGCCTGATCGCCGAACCGATCCAAGGCGTCGGCGGCTTCGCCACTCCACCCGACGGCTTCTTCGGTGCCATGCACAAGGTCCTCTCCGAACAAGGGATCCTGTTCGTCAGCGACGAGGTGCAAACCGGCTGGGGCCGCACCGGTGAACACTTCTGGGGCTACGAAGCCCACGGAATCGTTCCGGACATGCTCACGTTCGCCAAGGGCGTCGGCAACGGCATCACGCTCGCTGGCATCGTCGCCCGCGCCGATGTCATGAACTGCCTCGACGGCATCTCCTTCACGACCTTCGGTGGCAACCCGCTGTCCACGGCAGCCGGTCTGGCCACGCTCAAGTACGTGCAAGACGCCGACCTCCAGGGCAACGCACACGCCCGCGGCGCACAGCTGGTCGAACGGCTCGCACCGATCGCCGAGGCGACGCCGTGGATCGCCGAGCTGCGCGGCAAGGGCCTGATGCACGCCATCGAGACCGTGCACCCGGGCAGCAACGAACCCGATGCGTCGATGGCGCTCAAGCTGCTCGAAGCAACGAAGGACCGAGGCCTGCTCATCGGCAAGGGTGGCCTCTACAACAACGTGCTTCGCCTCACCCCGATGCTCAACATCACCGAAGACGAGATGGGCCACGGCCTCGACCAACTCGTCGACGCCATCGAGTCGGTGAGCTGAACCGGTCGTGACGACCTGAATCGCCAACGGCACCGTCATCTCGACTACGGAGCCGAGCCGGCTGACGTGCTGATCGACGGCGTCGACCGTCACACGTGCCTCGAAATGCCCGTCGGCGATATCTAGA
>CAZEMU010000121.1:0-12000 GCA_964513315.1 uncultured Acidimicrobiaceae bacterium
ATGTTCAAGATGACGAAGACGTGCTCGCCGCGGTGAATGATGCCGAGCTCAGCATCACGACCTTCGCTCGCCAGGATCGATTCGAAAAGCGTTTGACCGGGCTCGCGTGGAACCTCAGCGGGCGCGGCGTCTGCTTCGCCTGCGAGATCGCCGTCGAGGCTGCGGACGTACTGGTTGCGCCAGCCTGCCCACAGGCGTTCAAGCACCGCTTGATCAGACCTTGTTTTCGACGTCGGCCGCGAGGCGTTCGAGGAACGCGGCGACGGGGACGTCACGCTCGACGTCTTGGCCACGAGCGTTCACACCGAGCGTGTCGTTGGCAACGTCGTCGTCACCGACCACGAGCACGTACGGAAGCTTGGCGGTCTTGCCGGCGCGCACGCGCTTGCCGAGCGGGTCGGTCGCTTCGATGACCTCGACACGGAAGCCAGCTTCGCGGATCCGAGCACGCACGCTTTCGGCATAGTCAGCATGAGCCTCGGCCACCGGCAGAACCTGCACCTGCATCGGCGCGAGCCACACAGGGAAGGCGCCGGCGTAATGCTCGAGCATCACGCCGAAGAACCGCTCGACCGAACCGAGCAGCGCACGGTGCACCATGACCGGACGCTTGCGTTCGCCGTCGCTGGCGACGTATTCGAGCTCGAACCGTTCGGGCAGCTGGAAGTCGAGCTGGATCGTCGAGAGCTGCCAGGCGCGACCGATCGCGTCTTTGACGTCGACGTCGATCTTGGGGCCGTAGAACGCGCCGCCACCGTGATCGACGATGTAGTCGAGGCCGTGGTTCTCGAGCGCCATGCGCAGACCCTCGGTGGCCATTTCCCAGATCTCGTCGTCGCCGACGGCCTTTTCGAGCGGCTTGGTCGACAGCTTCGCTTGGAAGTCGTGGAACCCGAAGGCCCGGAGCACGGACAGCACGAAGTCGAGCAGATCCGAGACCTCGGTCTGGATGTCCTCGCGGGTCGTGAAGATGTGGCTGTCGTCCTGGGTGAACCCGCGGCTGCGCAGCAGGCCGTGCACGGCGCCGGACAGCTCGTAGCGGTACACGGTGCCGAGCTCGAAGATCCGCATCGGCAGATCCCGATAGCTGCGCTGCGATGACTTGTAGATCATCACGTGGAACGGGCAGTTCATCGGCTTCGGGTAGTACGTCGCTCCGTCCATTTCCATGGGCGGGTACATGCCGTCGGCATAGAAGTCGAGGTGGCCCGACGTCTCCCACAGCACCGACTTAGCGATGTGTGGCGTATAGGCAAACTCGTAGCCGCCGTTCTCGTGGCGCTCACGTGAGTAGTCCTCGATGATCTTGCGAACAAGCGCACCCTTGGGATGCCACACGGCCAGACCGGGACCGAGCTCGGACGGCCACGACACCAGGTCGAGCTCGTTGGCGAGCTTGCGGTGGTCGCGCTTGGCGGCCTCTTCGAGACGATCCAGATGGGCCTTGAGATCCTTTTTGTTCGCCCACGCCGTGCCATAGATGCGCTGCAGCATCGGGCGCTTCTCGTCGCCACGCCAGTAGGCGCCCGCGACCGACATCAGCTTGAAGTGACCGAGGCGACCGGTGGACGGCACGTGCGGACCGCGGCACAGATCGACGAACGAATCGGTGTTGCGGTAGAAGCTCACCGAACCGTCGTCGGCGACCTCGTCAGCCAGATCGACGTCGTGCACACCCTGATCGCCGCCCGTGACGCGCTCGATCGTCTCGCGCTTGTACTGATGCTCAGCCATCAACTCGAGCGCGTCAGCCGCGCTCATCTCGCTACGAATGAACGGCTGGTCAGCGTCGATGATCTCGCGCATCTTCGCGTCGATGCGCTCGAGGTCTTCGTCGGTAAACGTTGCGCCGCCGGGCAGCTCGAAGTCGTAGTAGAAGCCGTGCTCAATCGGCGGGCCGATCGCGAACGTCGATCCAGGCCACAGCTCCAGCACAGCCTGAGCCAGCACGTGCGACGTCGAATGGCGGATCGTCTCCAGGCCCTCGTCTTGGCGGTCGGTGATGAGGGCGACGGTTGCGCCGTCGGTCAACTCCACATTGAGGTCGACCTGTTCGCCATCGATGGTGGCAATCAATGCGGCCTTGGCCAGACCGGGACCGATATCTGCCGCCAAGTCGGCCGCAGTCGCCCCAGCACCCAGTTCACGACTGGAGCCATCGGGAAGTTGCACAGAGATTGACATAGGGGCCCAAGGCTACCGGCGTCCCCAACCGTGGACAGTCGGAATTCGCACATGAGATGCAGTTGTGGTGACCGAGACCTGGGCTCAGAGAAGCGATTGGCGGGAGCCGTGCGCATCGAGGCGGAACTGTACGAAGCTGCCCCGGCGTAGCGAAGTTCAGTCGCGCAGCAGGTCGTTGATGCTGGTCTTGGCCCGGGTTTGCGCATCGACCCGCTTCACGATCACGGCGCAGTAGAGGTTGACGCCACCGGTCGAGGGCATCGAGCCAGGGACGACGACGGCGTGTGACGGGACTTCGCCGAAGCTGACGTCGCCGGTCTCGCGGTCGACGATCTTCGTGGACTGGCTCAGGAACGTGCCCATCGCCAGTACGGCGCCTTCGCGGACGATGACGCCTTCGACGACTTCGGAGCGAGCGCCGATGAAGCAGTTGTCCTCGATGATCGTGGGATTGGCCTGGAGCGGTTCGAGGACGCCGCCGATGCCGACACCGCCCGACATGTGGACGTTGGCGCCGATCTGAGCGCAGCTTCCAACCGTGGCCCACGTGTCGACCATCGTGTTCTCCCCAACGTAGGCACCAACGTTGACGAACGACGGCATCAGGACCGCGCCTGGGGCGACGTAGGCGGAGTGTCGAACGATTGCGTTCGGCACGGACCGAAAGCCCGCCTGTCCGAAGTCCTCAGGGCCCCACCCGTTGAACTTGCTGTCGACCTTGTCCCACCACGTCGATCCTTGCGGGCCACCTGCCTGGGGCTCCATATCGCGAATGCGGAAGCCGAGCAGCACAGCCTGCTTGAGCCACTGATGCGTGATCCACTCCCCCGCTTCGTTCCGCTCGGCGACACGAACGACGCCTTGGTCAAGTCCAGCGAGCACCGACGTGACGGTTGCCAAATCAGATGCGGGGGACGCGGACGACAGCCCATCTCGGTCGTCCCAGAGTCGTTCAATTTCAGGTTGCAGCGCAGCAACCGCTTCAGCGGAAACGAGGTCCATACGCGAAACCTAGTTGTCGCACACTGCCGTGTCGTCAGCGTTCCCGTACTGGCGACCGAGGACGCCGCGGACTCGATCGCGGCGCAAAAGTGCCGAGAGTGCCATATGCAACCGAGGCGAACAGGTTTCCGACTCGTGGTGACGATCGCAATCATCGCGGCGTTCGCATCGGCGTGTACCCGATACTCAACCGTCGAGGCGGAAGCGCCCGCGGCCGCTTCCACTGCGTCGAGCGCGGTGCCGACGGCGAGCCCGACGCCTCCTCCGGCTCCGACGCCCGAGCCGCTTGAGGAAGTCGCGTTCCGCCAATCTGGAGGGCTCCTCAACTGCGCTGACGGCGAAACCCGGATGGGCTCATTGTTCTGGACCGACGAGCAGACGGCCAGCGCAGACACAAGCGGCTTCTTCGGCTACTCCGACACCGGGCGAGAAGTTGTTCCTCGCATGGATGCCCTCGAACGCCCCGGGCTACGTGATGAGCATCATCGACGACGGCCAGGGCACCTTCAAGGGCCGCGGCATCGACGACGGATCCATCCTGGAAACCGTGACGGTCGACTTCGCATTCGACGAACAGCTCCGCGACGGCAGGAGCCGACTCACCATGTCGGGCGAGCTGCTCTATCCCGACCATGTGGAACTGCGAGGGGTCCGACTCGAACTCGCCGGGTGCGACGGTCGGCCAGGGGTGCTTCACCTGCAATGCCCGCTTGACGAGTAGCCCGGAAGCGGCGGATTACGCGTGCGCTCGGAGCAAGGCCGAGTAGGAACGGCCACGGGCGACCAGCGCTTGGATCTCGTCGGGCGCGAACGTCGGCGTGACCGGCGTCAGCGTGAGCGTTGGGTTGCTCCGTCGAGTATCGAGCAGGTCTTTGAGAACCAGCGAGAACGACCCGACCGACGAGGCGACGGGCTCGGCAAAGAGCGCGTACATGTCGGTCCGGTTGCTCCCTGCCTGGCTCCCTTCGCTGTAGATCAGCACCTCGTCGCAGCCACTCGGCTCAGCCGCCTCCGCCCACACCAGCACCGGCGAGCAGTGCCGTGGCCGTGCGACGCTCCGCGAGTGGCGCTTCGACGATCGGGTCAGGGCGCAGGTTCGGTTGCTGTTCCGCGAGCTCAGCTGCGCTCGGCGCATAGCGGTTCTCGTACTTCTGGCCGGACAGCTGTCGGATCGCGAACATCAGCGAGTCGGTCATGGCCCTGAAGATCAATGGATCATCGGTTGCGTCGCCGTAGTCGTGCGGGTGGAGCGGTTCGCCGAAACTGATCGTCGCCGGCTTGAAGAACTTGGGGAAGGGCGCGTCGGGCGGTTGGATCTCGCGCATGCCCTTGAGCCCGACCGGGATGATCGGCGCACCCGTGCGATGCGAGAGGCGAGCCACTCCGGTGCGGCCCTTGTAGAGCACGCCCGTACGGCTGCGGGTGCCTTCGGGATAGATGGCAAAGAACTCGCCATCGTTCAGCACCTGGGCCGCCAGGTCGAGTGCGGCTTTGGCGGCGTCGCCGCCGGAGCGGTCGATCGGAATCATGCCGAGCGCCGGGAAGATGTGTTTGGTCTTCCAGTCGTCGAGGTATTCGGCCTTGCCGACATAGGTGACTCGGCGCGGCAACACGGCCGGCACGATGAACGAGTCGAGTACCGACGTGTGGTTGGCCGCGATGATCGCTGGACCGGTCGTCGGCAGGTTCTCCAACCCTTGGATGTCGAGCTTGAACCCGGACCGGAACAGCGGGCCAATGACGTTGCGGACGATCGTTTGGAGCGCGCCGGCCCGTCCGAGATCGGAGTCGGTGCCAGCAGTCACCTGGCCATTGTGACCGATCAGGCGCTGATGGTCACACCGAGCAGTGCTGCGGCCTGGGAAACGCCGTGTCCGGCTGCAGCCGCTGCATCGATGGCCGCGACGGCGGTCGGCGTGTCGAGGTCGTCGTCGAGCGCGGCCCGCACTTCGTCGAGCGCACCGTCGCCCACGCCTGCGGCCTGCCATGCAGCGAGACGAGCGTCGGCCTCGGGCATGACGCTGTCGTCCCAGGACCATTCGGTCCGGTAGTGGTGCTTGACGACGCCAAGGCGGATCGCATCAGCCTCGTGGGTCTTGAGCAGCTCGTGCACGAACACGAGGTTGCCGAGCGACTTGGACATCTTCTCGCCGTCCATGAACACCATCGCTTGGTGCATCCAGTGGCGCACGAACGGCTCCCCCGTGGCGGCCTCGGACTGGGCGGACTCGCACTCGTGGTGCGGGAACACCAAGTCGGCGCCGCCGCCGTGGAGGTCGATCGTCGGGCTGTCGAGTTCGCGCATCGCCAGCGCAGAACATTCAATGTGCCAACCCGGACGGCCCGGGCCCCACAGCGAGTCCCATGCCGGCTCGTCAGGAGCCGAGGGCTGCCAGAGGATGAAGTCGAGCGGGTCCCGCTTGTTCGGGTCGTCGGGGTTTCCGCCATGAATGCCAGCGAGGCGAATCATCTCGTCACGGTCGTAGCCGGACAGCGAACCGAAGTCGTCGAACGAGCTGACGTCGAAGTAGACGGCCCCGCCCGCTTGATACGCGTGACCGTTCTCGAGCACGTGGCCGATGAAGCGGCGGATGTCAGCGATCGCCGACGTTGCACGTGGCGTGGACCAGGCCTCGATCAGGCCGAGCGCTTCCATGTCGCGGTCGAAGATTGCGATCTGGCTCGCGGCGAGATCGAGATAGTGCACGCCAAGCTCGCGGGCTTTGCGCAAGATGTCGTCGTCAACATCGGTGACGTTGCGCACGCAGCGGGTGTCGTGGCCGCGATCGCGCAGGCGACGCTGCAGCACGTCATAGGTCAGATAGGTGGCCGCGTGGCCGAGGTGCGATGAGTCGTACGGCGTGATGCCACACGTGTACATCGTGACGACCGGACCGGGCTCAAACGGAATCACCGTCTTTGCCTTGGTATCGAAGAGCATCATGGGTGTATCGGCGCCTGGCACGGCAGCAAGGCTAGCGTGGCGCTCGATGGGCATCCTTGACGGAAAACGAATCCTTGTAACCGGCGTGCTGACCGATGCGTCGATTGCCTTTGGTGTGGCCAAGACCGCACAAGAAGAAGGCGCCGAAGTCATCTTGACGTCGGTGGGTCGGGCGATGCGTCTGACCGAGCGGGTGGCACGCAAATTGCCCGAGCCGGTCGAGCTGTTCGAGCTCGACGTCACTAACCCCGACCATGTGGTCGAAGTGCGTGACGCCGTTGGCGCTGGCGGCAACCTCGCCGGTGCGGTGCATGCGATTGGGTTCGCCCCGCAGAGCTGCCTCGGCGGCGGCTTCATGGATGCGCCGTGGGAAGACGTCAGCGTCGCCGTGCAGATCTCGGCCTACTCGCTCAAGACGTTGGCCGAGGTCGTCGTGCCACTCATGCCCGACGGCGGCTCCATCGTCGGCATGGACTTCGACGCCACCGTTGCGTGGCCGGCCTATGACTGGATGGGCGTCGCCAAGGCGGCCTTCGAGTCGACGAACCGGTACCTGGCTCGCGAGCTGGGCCCCAAGAAGATCCGCTGCAACCTCGTGTCGGCCGGTCCGATCCGATCAACCGCGGCCAAGTCGATTCCCGGCTTCGCCGAGTTCGAAGACGCCTGGGAAGGCCGCGCTCCCCTCGGCTGGGACATCCGTGACACCGAGCCCGTGGCTCGCACAACCGTCGCCGTGCTCAGCGACTTCTTCCCGGCAACGACCGGCGAGATCATCCACGTCGACGGCGGCTACCACGCCATGGGCGCCTGAGCGAACGGTCTTCGTGCGTTAGCGGGCTTGGAATTGGCCCGTCTCGCAGAACCGCGCATAGAGCTCCATCGCAAGCGCGGCGGGCGTCATCATCGGCACCGGCAATGCGTCGCGACTAAACCAGCCGATCGCGGTCGACTCGTCGTCGATCGCGACTGAGTCCGGGTCACCGTCCCAACCCGCGAGCACGAACCACATCGTGTAGCACTGCGTCACGTCGCCATTGGCGTAGGTGATCGTGTGCAACGGGTGCTCAGAGATCGACGCAAACGCCACGAGCTGTGAAGGATCGATGACGATGCCGGCTTCCTCGGCGAGCTCTCGGGCTGCCGTCTCGGCGAACCCGAGGCCAGGCTCGGCGTGGCCTCCCGGATGACACCAGGTGCCGTCGTCAGCGCGCTGCACGAACAAGATGCGACCGTCGACGTGTTCGACCAGCACGGTCGCACCGGGCATGAGGACGAGGTCGTGCCCGACCTTGCGCCGCAGCCGTTCGAGATACGAGCCGATCCAGCTCATCGGCGCGGCGCCATCAGGTGCCGCATGCGGCCCGCACGGGACCGTACGGGTTGGTGTAGTTGCCGTAGCCGTTGCGATGGATCTCGAAGTGCAGGTGCGGGATCGGGGCGTTGCCCGTCATGCCGACATAGCCGATGACCGTTCCAGCCGTGACGTGGCCCGCGCCGACGTTCTCGTAGCCGTTGAGGTGGGTGTAGAAGTAGTAGTCACCGTTGTCGCCCTTGAGGTGGGCGGACAAGCCACCGACGCTGCTGTTTCGGTGGTCGACGGTGCCGCTCGCCGCTGCCAGTACGGGCGTGCCGGTGCTGGCGATGAGGTCGTTCGCTCGGTGTACGCCGCCAACGGCACGAGGCGCGTTGAAGTCGTCGGTGTGCGTGAACGGACCTGCGAGGGGGCAGACGATGCCTCCCGACGAGACTGGCGGCTGCGGGTTCGGCACCGGAGTTGCCGTTGCAGCTGGCGCCAGCGTGGCCGTGGGCAGCGGTGTGGCCGTCGGGAACGGCTGGCTTGGTGTCGGATTCGGAATCGGCGTCGCCGTTGGTTCCGCACTCTCACCGCCATCGAGCGGGACGGATGGCGTCGGGTTCGGCACCGTTGGCTCGGGTGATGGCGTTGGCAACGGGGTCGCGGTTGGCGCTGCGGTTGCCGTCGGAATGGCCGTCGGGGCTGGGGTCGGCACGAGGCGGGCCAGCTCGGCGGCTCGGGCGGCTGCTTCTTCGGCTCGGCGGCGCTCCTCGGCGAGCCGCTGACGTTCGGCCTCGGCCAGGCGTTCCTGTTCGAGCTGTTCGAGCTGGGCCAGCGACGCTTCGAGCGCAAGCAGCTCGCCTTCGAGTGCGCCTCGGATCAGCACCAGCTCCTCGAGCTCGGCGTTGATGCCGGCCTGCGTTGCTGTCACTTCGCTCAACGACGCGTCTTGTTCTGAGCGTTGCCCGACGAGGGCTTCGCGTGTGCGCTCATACTCGTCGTCGATGATCGCGAGCCGGTCGAGGGTGCCCTGGTCGGAGCCGACAATGAGCTCGGCGAGCGCCTCGGCGGCTTCGCGATCGGCGAGGGCATCGATGTCGTCCCACATCGGGGCCTGGCCACTGGTGACGTACTGATTGAGCGCGATGTCACGGACCTGGCCGAGGAGCTCGCTTCGCTCGGCGTTCAACTCGACTTGTTCGGCTTCCGCCTGGGCGACCTGGCTGTCCAAGAGCTGCAAGCCTGATTCGACCTGCCAGTACTGCGCGGCGAGTTCGTTGCCGCGACGCTGGGCGTCTTCGAGGCGGTCAAGCAGGTTTTCGAGACGCTCAGTTGCTTCGGCAACTTCGGCCCGAGCGGCATCGAGATCGGCTTGGGCCGGCGCAGCAGGCGCGAACAGGGCCACCCCGAGGATTCCGGCGATCCCCACCAGGCACAAGGCCAACACCAGGCGCAGGCGCATCAGGCCCATCACAAGATCGTACCCCTGCGGCCGCCACCGTCCCGGTCGCGCCCACACTGGTTGTCCAAGGGCCCACCTAGACTCGGCAACGGTGTCTACTGCGCTGTCCCTTCTCGCTGTTATCGCCCTTATCGGCGCTAACGCCTTCTTTGTTGCCGACGAATTCGCCCTCGTCGCCGTCGACCGTTCCCAGGTAAACGTTCGAGCTGCCAACGGCGAACGGCCCTGGCCGACGGTCCAAAAGCTCCTCCGAGAGCTGTCGTTCCACCTGTCCGCGGCCCAGGTCGGCATCACGATCTCGTCGCTGATCGTCGGCTTCATCGCCGCGCCCGTAGGGCGAACGATCCTGGCGCCACTCATCGAACGCCTCTTCGGCGCCGACGCCTCGGGATGGCTGACGATTCCGCTCGCCTTCATCATCGCCAACGTGCTCCAGGTCGTCATGGGCGAAGTCGTCCCCAAGACGATCGGTATTGCTGAGCCGATCCGTGTGCTGCGGATCCTGGCCCGAGGCATTGCTGTCTGGGGCTTCATCGTTCGCCCCGTCGTGTCGGTCGTCAACGACATGGCCGACTGGATCGTCGCCAAGATGGGCCTCGAACCCGGCGACGAACTCAGCGGCATCACGTCAATGACCGAGCTCGAATACGTGATTCGAGCATCGGGCGAAGAAGGCACCCTCGATCCCGAGGACGTCACTCGACTGACCCGCACGATTCGCTTTGCCGAGAAGACCGCCGGCGACATTCTCGTGCCCCGTGTCGCACTCGACGTGATCGAACGCGACGACACACTGCGCGAATTGTGCGCCAAGTCGACCGAGACGGGACACAGCCGCTTCCCCGTCATCGGCTCCGATACCGACGACGTGCTCGGCGTCGTGCACGTGAAGTCGGCGCTCGGCGTGTTGCCCGACCAGCGGGCGAACATCAACGTCAAAGACCACATGACCGATCCTTTCGTCGTTCCCGAGACTCGAGAACTCGACACGCTGCTCGACGAGATGTACCGAGTCGGCCACCACTTGGCCTTCGTCCTCGACGAGCATGGCGGTGTGTCGGGCATCGTGACGATCGAAGACATCGTTGAAGAAATCGTCGGCGAGATCGACGACGAGCATGATCGCCATAGCGTCGACGATGTCCAGGTGGTCGGCGACGAGAACTACGTCGTCAATGCCGCGATCCATCCCGATGAGCTCGAAGAAGCGACCGGGATCGAGTTGCCCGAAGGCGACTATGAAACGCTCGCTGGCTTTGCCCTCGACCAGCTGCAACGCATACCCGAGCATGGCGCCGGCTTCGACTGGGATCGCTGGCATGTCGAGGTCGCCGAGATGGACCGCTGGCGCATTGCCAAGCTGCGGATGACGGCGAGCGCTCCCCCACCCTCGGACGACCTCGAGAACGGAGGTGACGCATGAGTACCACCGTCGCCATCTTGTTGGCCATCCTCTTGCTCATCGCCAACGGCTTCTTCGTCGCCGTCGAATTCGGACTGATCGCCACCCAGCGAGCCCAGCTCGAAGACAAGGCCAAAGAAGGCAACCGTCGAGCCAAGACTGCGCTCGCCGCAGTCACCGACCTCAACACCCAGATCGCTGGCGCGCAGCTCGGCATCACCATGGCATCGATTGCGCTCGGTCTGATCGCTGAACCGTCGGTCGCACACGTGCTCGAAGACACCGTGCTCTCGGGGCTCGCTGAGGGGCCTCGTCACACGATCGGGCTGATCATCGCCCTGTCGCTCGTGACGTTCCTGCACATCCTCATCGGCGAGATGGTGCCGAAGAACATCGCGCTGGCCGACGCTCCGGCGACGGCCATGTGGCTGTCGCCGATCCACACACTGTTCGTTCGCATTGCCAAGCCCGCCGTCTGGGCGCTCAACGGCATGGCGAACTTCGTGCTGCGGCTGATGGGCATCACTGCGGTCGATGAGCGTGCGTCAGCAAAGACGCCCGAAGAGCTCGCCATGCTGCTCGAAGAAGCCCACGTCGGCGACGTGCTCGACGACCACGACTTCGGGCTGCTGTCCGGCACGCTGCAGCTCGGTGGCGCATCGATCCGAGAGGCTGTGGTGCCGTGGGAGCAGGTCGACCGGGCTCCGGTCGATGCTTCGATCGCCGAGATCGAGGCCCGCATGGCCGAGAGCGGACACAGCCGTTTGCTCCTCGTCGGCGATGCCGACGCGCCAATGGGCTGGTGCCACGCGAAGGACCTTCTTGCGGTGGACACGGACAACTGGAACGAGCCGCTGTCGGATCATCATCGGCGCGACCTGATCCTCGTTGACCACGAGAGTGCCGCCGAAGACGCTCTCGAACAGATGCAAAAGGAGCGGGCTCACTTCGTGCTCGCGACGGCAAACAACGAGCATGTTGGGATCCTCACGATCGAAGACGTGCTCGAAGTGCTCGTCTCCGGCCTCGGCTCTGGCCTCGGTTCTTCGAACGCCGACCAATAGCCAGCGGCGCTCACCTTCGGGCGAACTACCTGGGGTCGCACCTAAAAACCGCTTCATGCTGTTGCGGACGGTGGCACGTCGGCTGCAAAGCGTGAAGTTGCAGGAAATATTTGGTAAAGGGCTCTGAGGGGCCGAGATTGTCACACCGCTCTGTCAGAGTTGATTGCATGCCAACAACGACGACAAACGGAGCACAGGTGGGCGATCTCGATGTCCGCTTTCGTGCTGTCGTTGCTGAGCTCGATGGCGTCGGTTTCGGCGAGCTGCAGTCGACCTGTCGCCGCTGGCGATCAGTGTTGGACGCAGTCGAAGCAAAGCGGCTGGCGGCCGAGATGGCGCCTGACGAAGACGAACGGCCCACGAGACGTCGCGCAGCAGCGGGCGGGGCGCGTTCACGGGCTGCTGCACGCCGAGCAGCTCGCCGGGCAGCCGCGGTGAAGAAGAACCCGAAGCTGGCCGACGACATGGACTCGGGCCGCTTGTCGTCAGAACAGGCCGACACGATCGCCGATGCCGCGTCGAAGTCCGATGGAGCGGCTGCGTGTGATCAAGGCCTGATCGATGCAGTTGCCGAGGCTGGCGTCGATACCGGCCGCCGCATCGCCTCCGACTGGTTGCAGCAACGAGCCGACAAAGACAAGACCCAGA
>CAZEMU010000122.1:0-11998 GCA_964513315.1 uncultured Acidimicrobiaceae bacterium
AGCACCTCGGGAGACACGTCGGGTTGTGCTTCGTCCGGGGGACCCCACCACCGCTGCTGGGTTCGCACGGTCACAATGCGCCCGTCGAGTTCGCCGGCTGGTTCGCCGAAGCTGTTCGGATGCGCCTTGGTCGCGGCTCCGATGAGCACGGGGATCATCGTAAGCACCATGAGTGCGCCGACAGCGACCCAACTGCGCGTGCGCCCTCGGTCGCTGTCTCGGGCCACGAGACGTGCGAGCACCGGAAGGCGATCGGCTCGTCGCCCAAACCACGACAGCACGGGACCGACGATCAGCACCGTGCCTCCGAGCATGGTGAGGACCGCAAGCGCAACGAGCGGCAGAAGCGAGGTGCTCGACGAGTTCGCGAGCTGGAAGCTCAGCAACAGCGTCATTGCCGAACCGAACGCGAGGAGGACACCAGCGCGCCACAGTGTCGGCACGCCAGGGCGACGGCTCGGGATCCGCCCACCGAGCAGCGCTGCCGGCGGGCTCGATGCGACCGTGTGCGCGGGCCACCACGCGGCCAGCAGAGCCGCCCCAAGTCCAATGACGGCAGGCACTGCGACGTCGAGGAAGCCGAGCTCCACCACGCCCCAAGTCCAGCCGTCGGCGAAGGGGGCTTCGTAGGGGATGTAGCGCGCCGCGACGATCGCGATCACGACGCCGAGCACCGCCCCTGACACACCGAGCAGGGCTGCTTCGGCGAACACCAGCGAACGGACATGGCCGGGCGATCCGCCCGCCACGCCAATCAGCGCGTACTGACGAGACCGTCGCCGCACGGCGACGGCGAGCGCAGCGGCGGCTACGAACGCAACCTGCACCGAGAGAAGCACGGTCGCGAGTGTCGGCACGACTCGGGCCTCGTTTGCGCTCGTTCCGTAGTATGGCGTCAGGATCGGGCGCTCGACCCAATCCAATGTTTGCCCGTCGGGCGATGGGATCAGAACCCGGTCGGCGGTGCGTGCGGCGACGGACTGTTGGACCTCATCGGACATCGAGCGCACGACGTCGGCGACGTCGGCGGGCAGCCAGCCCGGAGCTGGGTAGAGCCGGTAGGAGACGACGACTTCGTCGTTGGCTTCGGCGAGTCGTTCGAAGTCCTCGGCGACGACGAGATCGAACGGGCTGCCAGCTTCGACCAGTCCTGCGTAGAGCCCGACGACCGTGAGTTCGATCCCGTCGTAGGTTCTCGCGTTTCCGACCGCGAGGTCGAGGCCCCTCGCCGCATGCAGATCAACGGCGACTTCTCCCGAACGTTCAGGTAGCCGCCCATCGAGGACGACCATTTGGCCCGCAGCAACGGGATCGAACTGGGAGATGTCGAGGACGACGCCGCGAGTTCCGAAGGTGCCAAATGGGCCCGCGGCTTCGTCAGACCATCGCAGATCGAGCGCACGAGTCCACCGCAGCGAGGTCGGCGGCGCGAGCGATGCCTCGATCGAGGCCATCGTCCTGCCAGCATCGAAGCCCTGGTTCCATACGCGGTTCGCGTCGCGGTATGTCTCAGCTCGCAGGTCATAGTCCTGGGGTGACTCGTCCTCGGCCGGGATGAGTGCGGGCACAGCCATCGAGCCGCCGACCACATCGAACCCGGACTGGTAGTGCACGGCGCCATCCGACGAGAACGCAAAGACAATGTCCGAGTCAGCCATCGCACGTGAACGAGCTTCGTCGTCGGTCAGCACCGATGCGCTCGCGATCGATGTCATGACGGCCCCGGCCGCGACCACGATGCCGATGAGCGCCACAACGAGGATGCTGCGCGCCGGCGAGGTGCGAGCGGTGCGCCACGCGAGCCGGGTGAGTGACCGCGCCTCGGCGCCGACTCCGGTCATGTGCCGGCCTCGGTGATCGAATCGATGCGCCCGTCGCGCAGCCGAACCACTCGGTCGGCCCACGCTGCGAGAGACGGGTCATGCGTGACCACGAGCGCGGCTGCACCCTCGTCGCAGAGCGAGCGAATCAGCTTCATCACGTTCTCGGCCGTGACTTCGTCGAGCGCACCAGTTGGCTCGTCAGCGAGGAGCAGGCGCCGGTCCCCCACCACGCCGCGGGCGATCGCCACACGCTGCCGCTGACCGCCAGACATCTCATCGGGGAAGCGGCCCGCCAAGTCGGCGATCTCGAGTCGAGCCAGTGCGACGTCGGCGGCGGCGCGAGCCTCGGCGACCTTGACGCCGTCGAGTTCTAACGGAAAGGCCACGTTCTCGGCTGCCGTCAGGGTCGGTAACAGGTTGAGATCTTGGAATACGTAGCCGATCGAACGGCGGCGGCGTGCCGCGAGATCCCGAGGCCTCAGCCCAGCCAGGGCTTCACCTTCGACCGTCGCAGTGCCCGACGACAGCGCAGTCAGGCCACCAGCGACGTTCAGCAGCGAGGACTTGCCCGAGCCGCTCCGGCCGGTGACGGCGACCAGCTCTCCGCTCGTGACGGTGAGGTTGACATCGATGAGTGCGTCGACACGGGCGATTCCCTCGCCCAGGGTCAGCGATGCGTTCTGGAGGTCCAGTAGAGCCGTAGTCATGAGTTGGCCTTTCCATGGGTATCGATGCGGGCTTCCACCATGTCGAGCCACCTGACTTGGGCTTCAACGAGCAGAACGGAACGGTCGAGGTGGAGCTGGCGGGCGAGGTCACCGTCGGCGACGGTGGTCTTCTCGCGGGTGAGGGCTTGCAGCTCACTCATGGTTGCGTTGCGTTGATCTCGGATCAGGTCGTCGACCTGGTCCGGGCGAGCTTCGATCGCCATGAGCACCTTGAGCGAGAACGCGTCGCGGCTGGCTTCGATGGGTGCCGCGGGTGTCTCGAGCCAGCTCGCAACGGCTTCTCGCCCTTCGGCCGAGATGGTCCAGAGGCGGCGGCCTTGATCGTCGGCCTCGTCCTGTGCCGTTGCGAGGTCGTCCCGTTCGCAACGCTGCAGCGTCGAATAGACCTGGCCGATGTTGAGCGGCCAACCGTCGCCGGTTGCCGCTTCAAAGTCAGCTTTCAGTTCATAGCCATAGGCCGGACGCCGATCGAGCAACGCCAGCAGCGCATCTCGAACACTCACGTCGAACCCACATACTCAGTATGCATACTGAGTATGTATCGCGGATTTCCTCGCCGTTGTCAAGCGATTGCGGTCGACGGTTGCTCGACGGTTAGCGAATGGTGACGGTGCGTTCGACCGCATCGAGGATGCGGCCGTAGCCGGTGCAGCGACAGAGATTGCCGCCCAGGCCGACCTTGATCTCTTCGCGCGTCGGCGAGGGATTGCGTTCGAGTAGCGCCGTTGCCGACATGAGCATGCCAGGGGTGCAGAATCCACACTGCACGCCGCCAGCTTCGAGCATCGCTGTCTGCAGTTCGCTCAGCTCCTGACCATGGGCGAGGCCCTCGATCGTCGTGATCTCACGGCCTTGGGCTTGCACCGCCAGGTAGCTGCACGAGTTCACTGGCCGGCCGTCGAGCAGCACCATGCAGGCACCGCACTCGCAGTCGTCGCAGCCCTCTTTGGTCCCGGTGAGGCCGACCTCGTTACGGATCGCCCCGAGCAGGTTGCGGCCGGTTTCGAGCAGCATCGGATAATCCGTGCCGTTTACTCGCAGGGTCACTGCGGTCGCGTTGTTCATGTCGATGGTCATCAGGCTGCTCCGATTCCGAGGGCGCGGTTGACGGGCACGGCTATCTCTTCGCCGAGAGCTCGGCGTACGGCGGCATCGACCGCCCGCCGCGCCATCACGCCGACCGTGTGGCGGCGGTAGGCGTCGCTGGCTCGCATATCGCTGATCGGGCTCGCTTGGGCCGAAGCAGCTTCGGCTACCGCAGCCCGGCCGTCGTCATCGAGTGGACGGCCAGCGACCCGATCTTCGATGCCGCCGACCTCGATGATCGTGGGCGCAACCGCCGCAAGCGCGACCCGTGCGTTGACAATGGCCCCAGCGTCGTCGAGGACGACTGCGGCAGCCGCACCGACAACGGCGATCTCCATCGCTCGGCGGTATTCGAGTCGCACATACGCGGAGCCACATCGTTCGCCGGGCGGAGGCAGCAGCACGGCCGTGCACAATTCGTCAGCTGCAGCCGTGTTCGAGCCGGGCGCATCCCACAGGTCAGCAATCGACAGGGTGCGAACGCCGCCTGCTGACTGGAGTTCAACCTGGGCCCCCATGACGATGAG
Source organism: uncultured Acidimicrobiaceae bacterium (assembly GCA_964513315.1). Classification (GTDB taxonomy): domain Bacteria; phylum Actinomycetota; class Acidimicrobiia; order Acidimicrobiales; family UBA10347; genus UBA10347. Next base: position 4,165 of record CAZEMU010000122.1, read on the forward strand.
CGGGGCGCCCGTGTCCATTGCCGGCGAGCCGTTCATGATGTTGCCGCCGAGCGTGCCGACGCTGCGAGTTGCTGGAGAGCCGACCAGGGCAGCTGCGTCAGCGAGCGCCGTGTAGTTGTCGACGACAATCGGATCGGTCATGAGCCGAGCATGGTTGACCACAGCGCCGATGCGGGTTCCATCAGCCCCAGCCTCGATCTCACTGAGCTCGGCAACTCGGTCGATCGCGACGAGCGAGTCTGGCAGTGGTGCCTTGCCATGGCGGGCACCGACCACCAGGTCGCTGCCGCCGGCGATCGGCCGGGCTCCGTCGGCGATAGCAGTCAATGCCTGCGCGACGGTCGTGGCAATGCTGAAGCTCATACTTGGCTCCCCTCGTCGACGCCGATAGAGGCTGCCCAGACTCGTTCCGCAGTCATCGGAAGCGACCGGACTGGTGTGCCGATCACCTTGGTGATTGCATTGTTGATCGCGGCCGCCGTCGCGACGTTCGGGGCTTCGGCCAAACCCTTGGCCCCTCGTGGACCGACCCCGTCATCACCCGGCTCGATGAAGACGACCTTGACGTTGGGCGTGTCGGCGGCGGTCTGCAGCTTGTACTCGAGCAGTCCGGCGTTGAGCTGATTACCGGCTTCGTCGTAGTGCGTGATCTCGGTCAACGCCTGACCAATGCCCATCATGATGCCGCCCTCGATCTGGCCGAGTGCGGCGAGCGGATTGATGATCGTGCCGGAGTCATGCGCGGCTCCGATGTTGAGCACCCGTACGACGCCCGTGTCGGGATCGACCCGCACATGGACGGCGTGGCACGAGAATTGCGGTCCGGCCCAGCCAGCAACGCCTTGGTCGCCGATGCAGGCGATGCGCCCGCCCTCGGTGTCGAGCTCGGGGTACTCGGGCGGGTCTTCGCTGCCACTGGCGACGAGCAGCGCTCCTCCCCCGGCGGCAGCGGCGAGTTCCGCAATCGTGACCGACTTGGTCGGCGTGCCGGCCACATGGGCGGCGCCGTCGGCGAGCACGATGTCGTCGGCGCTGGCTTCGAGCTCGGCGGCGGCGAGTTCCTTGAGCTGGTCGGCGACTCGGCCAGCTGCTGCGACAACAGCACGGCCGTTGTTGATCAGCGTTTGCGATCCCGACGACCCTCCGTCGAACGGCGCGGCTGCGGTGTCTTGGTAGACGATCTGGAAGTCCTGGGGCGCCAAACCGAGTTCGTCAGCGGCGAGTTGGCGCAAGGTCATCACCGAGCCGGTGCCGTTCTCTTGCGCGCCGGTAACGATCTGGCCCTGACCGTCGTCGTCGAGGCGAACGATGGCGCCAGACGCACCGGGGAAGCTCGGCCACCAACCGATTGCGACGCCGACGGCTTCGTGCTCACCGAGCTCGCGTTCGGGGGTCACCGCGGCGACGGCCGCATCGATGCAGTCCTGCAGGCCGATCTTGTTGTACACCTGGCCGACGCAGCCCTCGTCGCCTTCGTCGACCGCGTTGAGCTTGCGAAACGCGACCGGGTCCATGCCAACCGCAGTGGCGAGCTCGTCGGTGTGGGTTTCGACCGCCCAACAGCCTTGGGGCGCGGTGGGGGCGCGCACCGAACCGGACGGCTGCCGGTTCGTGTACACCAGGCTGGCTTCGATGTGACAGTGATCCATCTTGTACGGACCGGCCACGTGCATCGCCGCCATCTGGGGGAAGAACTCGCCGTCGGCCATATAGGCGCCGCCATCGAGCAGCACTTTTGCGGTGCGAGCGACGATCGTCCCGTCGGAACGGAGCCCGGTTGTGAGATCGACGATCATGCCCTCGCGGCGACGATCGGGCGCCAGAAACTCTTCGCGCCGCGTGAAGACCAGCCGCACCGGACGCCCTGCCGCTTGGGCGAGCGCAGCGACGTGGGCTTCGTAGTGGAAGCCGCATTTGCCGCCGAAGCCGCCGCCGAGGTGCGGCACGATGACCCGCACCTTGTTCGACGGCAGCTCGAGCGTCTGACACACGCCGGCCCGGGCCGCGAACGGCACCTGGGTCGATGACCAGATGGTGACCTTGCCGCCCTCCCATTGGGCGACGACGCCTCGGGGCTCGATCGGCGTGGCGTGACTGGCGTCGGCGACGTAGCGCCCGCTCACGACGAGGTCGGCGTCGGCCATGGCTGCGGCTGCGTCGCCCTTCGCGATTGAGCTGAAGCTGGCGACGTTGCCGCCACGCTCCACGCCGTCAGCGGCGTCGTAGCTCTGCCATTCGGGGTGCACCAACGGTGAACCTTCGATAAGTGCGGCTTCGAGATCCGTGACCGCAGGAAGCGGTTCGTACTGCACGACGACTGCGTCAGCAGCAGCTCGGGCTTGTTCGAGTGTGGTTGCAGCGACGGCTGCGATGACATCGCCGTCGTAGCGGACCGCGTCTTTGGCGAACAGCCGCCGGTCGGCGGTGCCATGGGTGTAGCGCACGTCGGGCACATCGTCGGCGGTGAGCACCGACACCACGCCGGGCATCGCCTTGGCTGCAGCCGTATCGACGGCCACGATCGTTGCGTGGGAGTGCCCGGCGTACACGAATGCAGCGTGCAGCATCCCGGTCAGCGTGAGGTCGGCGGTATAGCGACCAGAGCCGGTGACCTTGTCCGGACCATCAGCCCGATTGAATCGTGGCAACGCAGCAGGATCGATCGGTTCCGACAAAACGGGAGTCACCACAGGAGGAGTCATCGCAGCGAACTCTAGTAACGCCGATTCGCCCGCACCGTCCGACCGCGTGACGATCTGCCACATCGATATCGGCGCCGCTGCGGCCGCACCACCCCCGGTTCGAAGCCGCCATCAAGCATGGCTGTGACGGAAGTCCGATGGCCAGCATCATGACTTTCCCGGTTTCTTCTGGGATGCTGGTGTAAGCCCACCCGGCGCAGGTACCGGGGCGAGCTTCAATGACCCTGTCGCCTGGCTCACGTTCGCCGAGTTTGTGCCGACAGGAGACCCGCTCCCCGACGCACGAATACTCCAGTAAGAGAATGCGATGAAACTTCGGCGCCGCCCGACAACCAATAAGTACGACGCCTTCCTTGGTGACGACGACGCCAGCGAGGCAGCCGATGCGATGCAACGCGGCGACTGGATCCCAACGATGGCGCTCATGCGTGCAACCGAGGATCGCTCGTTGCGCATGACGATGATCACCGAAGCCGTCGACACCGCTGCGTTTCAAACATGGGTCGACGCTCACCCGACCGGGCTCTCACTGACGATGCTGGCCATGCGCCAGATGAGCGAAGCCTGGGCCATTGGCCGTACCAAGCCCGGCGAACGCACCCAAAAAGAGATCGACGAGGCCTTCCGAGCCCAGCTGCGAATTGCCGACCGCACCGTTGCCAAGGCATGCGGCAAGGATCCTGAGTTTGTCGATGCCTGGGCGGCGGCGATTCCCATTGCGACCGGTTTAGGTCTCGGCGTGCAGGCAGCCGCTGGCCGCTTCGAGCGAGCGCACTCGATCCAACCGTTCCACCGCAATGCAACGATCTCGATGCTGCGAGCCAACTTCGCCCGTTGGGGCGGCTCGGACAAGTCGATGATGGAGTTCGCCCGCCTCGTTTCTGCACAGACGCCGCCTGCATCGGGTGTGCAGAGTGCGTTGCCGATTGCGCATCTCGAATACGTATCGGCTCATGGCCGCAAGCTCAGCCACTTCTCTCGGGCCGAGAACCGTGACGAGCTCAAGAACGTCGTCATCCAGTTCCTCGACGCAACCGAAGATGGCCCGGCCACGCCGGAGCAGCTCGAGTCACTGAATACGTTTGTGGCCGTGCTTGGTCGGATGCACCCGCTCCCCGAGGATCTCCTCAACAAGTGCATCGCTCGCATCGCCAATCGGCCGACGCCGATTCCGTGGCGCCGCGGTGAGAACGATTTGACCGAGGCCTACGCCTCGTTCATTCGCAAGCTCCAACGCCTACCGGCAAGCTGATCTCGCACGCCAGCCGGGCGTGTGACTAGCCCAGCGCAGCGGCGAGCTTGCCGACGAGATCGCTCTCGGCGAGCTCATGAGCAGTGCGCGTGGCGTTGAGAATCGCGTTGGCCGACGATGAGCCGTGACTGATCATGCAGATGCCATTGACGCCAAGCAGAGCGGCGCCGCCGACATTGTCAGGGTTCGCTTGCTCATAGAGCGGAAGTAGCGCCGGCAGCAAAAGCTGGGCTCCTTGACGAGCATCGTCGTCGTGATCGAACGCAGCCAGCAGCGCGTTGATGATCGTGCGGGCGGTGCCTTCGAGCGTCTTGAGCGCGATGTTGCCGGTGAAGCCGTCGGTCACCACGACATCGACCGTGTCACCGAAGATGTCGCCGCCTTCGACGTTGCCGACGAAGGTGGCATTCGTGGCTTGTTGCCATTCGGTCTCAGCCAGCAACGGGAACGCAGCCTTGGTGAGCGGCGAGCCCTTGCTGTCTTCTTCGCCGTTGGCCAGCAGGCCGACACGAGGGGCCTCGACGCCATAGCGAGTCGCTGCATAGACGGCACCCATGCGGGCAAACAGCGCCAGCAGGTCGGGTGTGCACTCGACGTTGGCGCCAGCGTCCATCAGGATCCGGGGAAGACCGCCGCCGATGTTCGTAACGGGGGCGGCGATGGCGGGGCGTCCGACACCCTTGATGCGCTTCATGCGCAAGGTCGCAGCCGTGAGTGCCGCTCCGGTATTGCCCGCCGACACCATGCCCGAGCACTTGCCATCACGGACGGTCTCGGCGGCGCGGACCAACGAGCTGTCCTTCATCGTGCGGACGCTTTTGGTTGGGTCCGCGTCCATCGGGATGGCTTCGGAGGCCGGGATCACCTCGATCGAGGTGTCACCGATCTCTTCGGGACGGCCAACGAGGACGACCGGGATGCCCTGCTCTACGCAGAGTTCAGCACCGGCAACAATTTCGGCTGGCGCATGATCGCCGCCCATTGCGTCGATCGCGACGGGAAGCATGAGATAACGATTCGCTCAGGAGCGGTTGATCAGTTGATCTCGATGGCCTGGCGGCCGCCGTAGTGACCGCACTCGCCGCACACACGGTGCGGGACCTTGACCTGGCCGCACTGCGGGCAGGTGCTACGAGCGGGAGCCTTGAGAGCCCAAGCAGAAGCGCGCCGACTGCGAGTCTTCGACTTGCTCATCTTCTTCTTTGGAACTGCCATGGGGCTTCTCCTGGAAACGAACGACCCGCAAGGTTACCGGGGTTGGACGCAATCCGGCTCACGTGTGACGGATTCTCCCAACAACCTTCGCTGCTGGATTACTCATCGTCGAAGGTGAGCTCGCGTAACGCCGCCCAACGAGGGTCGGCAGGCGGGGCGGTTTCGTCGACCGGCTCGGGGTCAGGAACCACTGACGTCGGGAATCGATCGGGGTCCGGGCCGGCACAGTCTTCGCGGCACAGCGGCGCAACCGGCAGGTTCAGCAGGACGACCTCGCGCACCATCGGCTCGAGATCGACCTGATCCTCGTCGAGGAAGTACGTCTCGCCCTCGACCGGGCGCTTCTGGAAGATCTCTTGCACATCAACCGATGTCACACCGTCCTGATCTTCGAGGCATCGCCGACAGGGCCCTCGCCAGGCAATGGCGAGGCCGCCCTGCGCAATGAGCTCTTCGCCTGCGACTTCGAGCTGCAGATCGAAACTCAGCCCGGTTGCAACGACCTCGGCCGTCTCAAGCGCAACGCCCTGGGGCGGCGGCAAGGTCGCGTCGAACGGACGCTGCTTTCCCGGTTGGCGCTTCAGCGGGGTGATGTCGACGATGTACGCCGACGCTCGGCCTCGCTCGGTTGGTGACACTCAGTCAGTATGCCTGGGCTTCGGGATGCTGCTCTGTCCCCGACGCTTGGGGGCGCTGGCCCTGGGGACCGTCGAGCGGGTGCAGGCCATCATCGACCGGTGTGTCGCTCAGCTCGTCGAGGAGGTTGCCCTGGAGCTTGGCTCGGCCAGCGCCAACTTGTTGGAGCGTGCGTTGCAAGACGTTCTCGAAGCTGCCGAGCTTCTGGTCGCAGTAGTCCTCGGCTTCGAGGCGCAACCGGCGAGCTTCGGTCTCGGCCTGCTCGACAACCTTGCGAGCGCGAGCTTCGGCGGCCTTGACCACCTGGGTGCGCTGCACCATCTGCTCAGCACGGTTGCGGGCGAGCGCAACGATCTCGTCGCCCTCTCGCTTCATCTTGGCGCGGAATTCTTCGCGCTCTTTGAGCAACCAGCGAGCGGAACGAAGCTCGTCAGGAAGGCTGCCCTGGATGTCGTCGATCAGGACGAGGACATCTTCTTTGTTGATCGCTGAGGACGCAGAGAGTGGCAGCGCGCGCGCTGATTCGATCACATATCGCAGTTCTGCGACGAGATCGGCAACGCCGGCAGGAGCGGCGCCGGGTGCGTCATAGGGAGGCTGTGCGTCAGTCACTACCGCTCAGTTTGGCACGCAGACGAACCAAAACCGGGCCAGGAACCATGGAAGATACGTCACCGTGCAACCGGGCGATCTCGCGCACGTACTTCGAGGCGATGAATGAACTCGACGATGTTGACGGCAAGAACAGCGTTTCGACGCCGGTCATCGCCTTGTTGAGCTGTGCTTGTTGCAGCTCGTTCTCGAAATCGCTGACCGCACGCAGGCCCTTGATGATGAAGTCGACGTCTTCAGCCTGGGCCAGACGGACCACCAGATCGGTGTGCACGGCGGCTCGGACATTGCCGAGGTGCGAGAAGACCTCGGTGATGAGCTCCGCGCGTTCGTCGAGCGTGAACACGCCGCTCCCCTTTCCGGGGTTGCCGACCGCAGCCACGATGACCTCGTCGAAGTGCTCGGCGGCGGTCTCGACGATCTCGATGTGACCGTTGTGAATCGGATCAAACGAGCCGGGGTAGAGCACGCGTGTGGTCATGGGGCCTCCTGGGGGGACCGAGGCTGCAGAAGCGCCACAACCGTAGACCCGTAGGTGCGCTCCCGGATAGTCGTCCATCCCGAGAGGGCTGCGTTGACGGCGGCGTCAATGGCGGTGTTGATGGCTTGGGTGGCCGCTTCGGTCGCCGGCTCCGATTCGGATTCGGTCTCCGAGCTCTCCGGGCTGGCGGCGTCTCGAAGCATCTGTTCGAGCGGACGGTCAGATTCGACGACGAGCAGTCCGGTGTCGATCGAGGCGAGCAACGGACCCCATGCGTCAAAGTCGTAGGGCGGGTCGGCGAGGACCACATCGAAGTGGCCGGCGTGCGCGATCCAGCGAATCGAATCGGAGTTCACGACCGTGCATTGGTCTTCGAAGCCGAGCGATTCGATGTTGGCATTGAGCGCCCGCAGTGCGGCCCGATCCCGCTCGACGAAGGTGCAGTGCGCTGCTCCCCGACTGAGCGCTTCGAGACCGAGGGCGCCGCTTCCGCCGAACAGATCGCAGAACGTGGCGTCTTCGATCGCGTCGAGACTGAACAGCGCATTGAAGGTCGCCTCGCGAACACGGTCGGTCGTCGGGCGGGTGGTGTTTCCGTCGGGAACCGTCAGGCGACGACCGCGAGCTGAACCGGCAACGATGCGCATCGTTCAATCTTGCCCGGTGTCATCTGGTTTGCGATCGGGTCGGTTCGCAATCTGGTTGCGGTGCGGGCCGTAGGGTGTGCGCTCATGCAGGTTCCCGACGAGATCCATTGCGTCGAATGCGGCGGCATCTGTGGTCGCCTCACCCACCGTCCCGACGATGACCCGTTCCAGCCCGGCGACTGGGTCGCCTATCGATGTGCGGACTGCCTGGAGCGCTTCGACATGCAGCTCGAAGACGAGGACCCCGAAGAGTTCAAGCCCGAGAACTGGACCGGCTACAGCAACTGAG
>CAZEMU010000123.1:0-2135 GCA_964513315.1 uncultured Acidimicrobiaceae bacterium
CCATGCTCACCGAATTCCGCGAGTTCCTCGAGAAGTTCAACGTCATCCCCGCTGCTGTCGGCCTCGTGCTGGCGCTGGCGACGATTCCTGTTATGGAAGCCGTTGTCAACGTCATCATGTCGCTGATCGGCAAGGCCGGTGGCCTCGACGTCAACTTCGACGAATGGAACCCTTCGGATATCCCACTCGGCACTCTGATCACGGCGCTCATCACCTTCGTGATGATCGCATTCGTCGTGTTCATGATCGTCAAGTCGCTGGCTCGCGCCGGCGCCAACACTGCCCCAGCGGCAACGCCAGACCAGACGCTGCTCACCGAGATTCGCGACCTGCTCGCAAAGTAATCGGTAGCGCACTGAGCGCTCTGAGACAGGCCCACCCCTTGCGGGTGGGCCTGTCCGCTTTTTGGGGACCAAGGAGAACTCCCTAGTGCCACCGTTGCCCTACCAATGAATGCTTGACTTGAACTGTTCCGACCTCGAACAAAAGGCGCTTGCCGACAGATGACGATTCGGCGCCTGATGGGCCTGACGTTGTTTGCGCTGCTCTTCTTAGGGAGCACGCTGGCCACCTGGGCCCTGTCGCGCTCCGAGTCGAGTGCGAGCGATCAGGTGTTGTCCACCGGACTGGTCCCTGCAGCGAGCGCTGCGGGCAATGACGCTGCGGGCAGTAACAGCGGGGACAACGGCGCCACGCCTGCCGAAACACCGCCGATCACGCCCGAGCCGATTCCGGAACCGGTTGCGACCGAGCCAGCCGAGGTCGTGCGCGTCGCCGAACCGCCTGCCCTGGTCCAGATCCCGGCCGACCTGATCTCGACACCAACGCCAGATTCGGCGACGGTGGTGCCGCTTCCGTTCCTGACGAACATCCCTGCGGTGCCTCGCGACGGCAGCGTCGTGTATCTGACCTTCGATGACGGGCCTGACCCCGTCTACACGAACCAGGTGCTCGATGTGCTGGCCCGCTACGACGCCAAGGCCACCTTCTTCGTCATCGGCAACTTGGTCGATGCCTATCCCGGTGTCGTCCAACGGATGATCAACGAGGGCCACACCGTCGGCAATCACACCTACTACCACGAGGCTCTGCCGCTCCAAGAGCCCGATCAGATCGCGCAAACACTCGGAGCCACCGACGCGGCGATCGCCCGCGCCGTCGGGCACAAGACCAACTGTCTGCGCCCGCCCTATGGCGCGATGGACCAGGGCACGTTCGATCTCGTCCGAGGCCAGGGCTTCACCGTGCATATGTGGGAAGTCGACAGCGAGGACTGGAAGCTCAACGACAGCTACACGATCGCGTCGAACGTTCTGACGACCACCGATCTCGGCGATCGCATTTTGTTCCACGACGGCCCGTCGAACCGGGCCGCAACGGTCGGCGCACTTGAGTCGGTGCTGCAGGTACTCACGAACCGAGGCGTGCGTTTCAACGCCCTCGACTGCTAGTCAGGTTGGCGGCGTCATGCGGCGCAGCATGGATTCCTGGCTGCAGGTCATCAGCAGCTCGCCGCCGGCGCCGTAGAGACGGCCTTCGTTGAGCCCGCGGCCGTCAGCTGCTGCAGTGCTGCGCTGGTCGTACAGCATCCACTGTGCCGGATCCACGGGACGGTGGAACCAGATCGAGTGGTCGAGGCTCGTCACGAGATGGGTTTCGAACGGCAGCCCGTAGGGCACGACCGAGTTGAACACGATCGGCACATCAGAGATGTAGGCCAACACCACCTGGCGTTCACGTTCGCTCAGGTCCTCGCCGCCCGGGACACGGGCCCAAACTCGGAGCTCTGGGTCGCGGTCAGGGATGAACTCGCGAAACGTGGGGCTCGCCCATTCGAACTCCGTCCAGCCGTTCTGCGTCGGCGGGAACGGGAACAACGGCTCGCCCCGAGACTCGCGTTCAGCGATCAGCGCCTCGGCCGAGGGCACGTCTGGTGCGGCAACCTGGTGCTCGTCACCCGCTTCGCCGAGCTTGAACGACGCCATCATCTGGAAGACGACCTTGCCGTGCTGCGATGCGGCGACCGAGCGGGCGCTACTCCCCCGACCATCTCGCAGCACCGACACGCGGTACTCGATGGGTTCGTCGGGATCGCCCTTGCGCAGGAAATAGGCGTGGAGCGAGTGGGCGAGCTT